>CAKZLS010000032.1 GCA_937127205.1 uncultured Rhodospirillales bacterium | reverse complement strand
AGGAGTTTACGTTCCAACAATCGGACGCGGGTCCTGAACTTGGCTGGAGACAACCCGCAGGCGGCCAGGGGATGCTTGAGGACAGCGAGCAAATCCACCGGCGCGCAGTTCTCGGCGACCATTCGCGCAGTCAATCTAAGGAATGCGCCTGGTGGCGTCTCGGCCAATGGCCGGCCGGCCGAGTCGTCCACTGCCACGTTCCAGCGTTCAAGCTCGCGGGCTACCCGGCGGGCGAGCGGTCGGTCGGGCGTCACCAGGGCTGCCGTCTTTTCCGGGTGTTCGAGAACACCGCGCATAATCAGGGCAATGGTTCGGGCCTCTTCCTCCGGCCCTGGGGCATCGACCCGAGTGACCGCTGACAGTGCGCGCTCCGGCGAGAGCAGGGCGTCGCGATCGCTGTCCGCCGCCGCCGCCGGCCGCAGGGCCCGATTGATCAGCGTGGCGCGCTCCTCTGGCGTTCCGGTGATACCGCCGTGCGGCCAGGATCGAACGTCGCGGCGATCCAGGTCCAGGCGGTTGAGCAGTTGTGCCATCCCGTATTGCGGGTGCGTGGGCTCCAGGGCGCTCCAGGTGTCATCGCCGGCGGCGGTGTCGAGACCTGGGAGCACCAGCGCGCCGCCCGGTAACCGGGCTACCACGGTCAGCAATTCGGCGGTGGCCGGCATGCTGCCGGTGGACCCCGCGGCGATGACGGGCTCCGCCGGGGGGCTTTCCGTCCACGCCCGCGCTTGGGCTTTCAGCAGCAGGTTGCGCCGCTCGGCCGGGTCGACGCAGCCTTCTTCGGCCAGAACCTGGGGCCAGGTTTCGGTGAGGATCGAGAGGAATTTGAGGGTGATTTCCCAATGTTCGGAGAAACGGTCGGGAACGAGATCCGGAAGGCGCCGGAAATCAAGCCGCTCTGTGTGCACCTGATCGAGCAAGCGTGCCAGTTCCGCCGCCAGTCGAGCCGCCTGGTCGGCCGAAATGGGGTCTTTCTCGTACATGGCGTGGATCAGGCGCATGAGCAGGAGTTGACGGCGCAACGGAGTGATGGCGAGCGGTATCCGGGCGTCGGCCGCGAGGGCCGTATCGTCGGAGCCGTCGAGAGCCAGTTCGTCCTCGTCGATGTCACCGAGCGGCATCATTCGCGGCAGCAACAGCGGCCGGCCGCCGCTCCGGCGGAGAAAGGCCTCCGTCAGCGACCGGCAGGCGCGGCGGGTAGGCAGCAACACCGTGACCGCAGCCAGGATCGACGGATCATCACCAATGGTTTCGGAGATACCCGCCGCCAGCGTATCGACGAAGGGAAGACCCGGACGGATGCTGTATACATTGGGCCGCCCAGAGGTCATGCCGCGGATCGCCGGTGTTGGGGAACGAGCTGATCGGCGACGTCCAGGTCCGCTGGGGTGCCCACATGGAACCAGGAACCCTCGTGAGCGACGCCGAACAACCGGCCCTGTTTCATGCACCGGTCGAACAGCAGGTTGAGGGAAAACGGCCTGTCAGGGATGTCTTCGAACAACCGCGGATGCAGAATTTGAACGCCGGCGAACATGTAGGGTGCCATGGTCCGTTCCGGGCGCCGGGTCAGGCGACCGTCCGAGGCCAGAATGAAATCGCCCATGCCGTCGTAACCGTGGGCGGTAACGGTGGCGTGCAGCAGCAGGACTCCGTCCATTTCGCCATCGTCCCAGGCGCTGGCAAGGCCGTCGAGCGTGGGACGCAGACCGTTGATCCAGAGCGCATCGCCGTTCACCACGAAAAACGGCCCGTCACCCAAGAGCGGCAGCGCCTTAGCGACACCGCCGCCGGTTTCCAGCCGGTCCTCTTCCACCGACAGAACGATCCGCGGCGAGGATCGGTGGCGGACGTGCTGCTCGACCTTTTCGGCCAGATAATGGGCGTTCACCACAACGCTCTCGACGCCCGCCTTTTCGAGATGGTCGATGGCCCGGTCGAGCAGGGTACGGCCGGCCACCGGGATGAGCGGTTTCGGGATGGTTTCGGTAATGGGCCGCATTCGCAGACCGAGACCGGCCGCCAGGATCATTCCGCTGCGGGGCATGGAGCCGTTGGTCAAGGTAGTCATTTGACGGCCTCGGGCTGGCGTGCGGGAACCCCTCGAACCCCAACAGGGACGTTCCGGTCGAACCATACGGAGACCGGAGCCAGTGCCGGATGGCGAAGGGCTTGCTCCAGAAGCCGCCAGATCCGGGGAATGTGAACCAGATACCCGGCTTTGCCGTCGCGGCGGCAGAGCCGGGTAAAGATGCCGATGACCTTGGCGTGCCGCTGGGCGGCGAGAATGGCGAACGCGGCGTCGAAGCCGGGCCGGTCGAGATCGCCCATACCGTCCACATACCGGGTCATCATCGCGTCCTTGAGGCCGGGGGCGATGTCGCGCCGCGCGTCCTCCAGCAAGGACATAACGTCATACGCGGTGGCACCGGCCACGGCGTCCTGAAAATCCAGCAAGCCGCACGCCGAAACACCATCCCGATCCGGTAGCCGCATTAGATTGTCGACGTGAAAATCCCTAAGAACCAATGTGAGAGGTTGCACATAAACTATTGGAAGAACTTTATTCCACGTATCTATATAACCGTTGCGCATGTTCTCTGACGGCGGGGCATCGAGAACCGTCGGCAGGTACCAGTCGGTAAACAGCAGCGCTTCTTCGAGCAAGCGGTCATTGTCGTAAGCGGGCGTGCCAGCGGGCACGGTTTGTGACGGCGGAAGCTGGTGTAGGTGGATGAGCACGTCAATGGCGAGGGCATATAGGGCGGTCTCGTCAGCGCCATTCTTGAGCAGCCGGGTGAAGGTGTCGTCGCCGAAATCCTCGAGTAGCAGCAGTCCTGTCTCGGCGTCTTCGGCGAGAATGCGGGGCGCGCTCAGGCCCAGGCTCAGCAAGTGCCGCGCAATAGTGACGAAGGGGCGAACGTCTTCGTGTTCCGGAGGTGCATCCATCATGACGGCCTTCCGGTCGCCGGCCTCGAGCCTGTGGTAGCTGCGAAAGGATGCGTCGTCCGCCAGCGGACGCACATCGCCGGTGCGCCATCCGTTGGCCGCGAGGAAGTGGTCGATCCGTTGCTTGCGATCAATCAAGGGCAATCTCCGCAAGGCCGGACTCCACGAGACGCGCGATCCAGGTACCGTGGCCTTCGAGGACAACGCTTCGCGCATCGGGTGCGGACGCTTCCGTCAGTTTGATGTCGAGACGATGGGCGGGCAGCAGGGCACCCAGCCGGTCTGGCCATTCCACCAGCGAGATTCCGTCCGCGAACGCTTCTTCGATGCCCAGTTCGTAGGCCTCCTCGAATGATTTCAGGCGATACAGATCGAAGTGATAGGTGGGTGCATCCGCACCGTCCAAAGGTTCATAAACCTGAACCAGGGTAAAGGTGGGGCTCGGAACGTCTTCGAAGGCATCGCCGCGCGCGCGCACGAAAGCGCGAGCGAACACCGTTTTGCCCACGCCCAGGTCCCCCCACAGCGCCAGCACGTCTCCAGGCGCGGTGAAGGGTGCCAGGCGGCGGGCGAGGGCTTCGGTCGAGGCCTCATTAGGAAGTTCCAAGCTGATCTCCACATTCGCTCCGTCCGCGTCTTCCATGACTTCGCTATCCGGTCACTTCCAAACGGCCTCTTGTCCCGGTTGCGGCGGCGTTTGCTCTCCAGTCGAGGGTGCGGAGCTTGCGCCGAGGTCCTCGGACGGTCATTTTAGGGTCGTCCGAGGGGGAGATAACAATAACCATACGATCCGGAGTTTCCATGTCAGAGGACCTGCAAAAAACGGACGTGGCCATCATCGGTGCCGGCCCCGTCGGGATATTTGCTGTTTTTGAGTGCGGGATGGTCAATCTGTCCTGTCATGTGATCGACGCCTTGGCGGGGCCCGGGGGCCAGTGCACCGCTTTATACCCCGAAAAACCTATCTACGATATTCCAGGCTATCCGGCAATCATGGCCGGCGAATTGATAGACAAGCTGCTTCAACAGTCCGAACCGTTCAAGCCAGTTTATCATTACGCGCAGCAAGTTGTGCGGTTGGAGGTATCGGATGACAACCGCTGGATGCTGGAAACCTCCACCGGAACGCGAATCGACGCGGCCGCCGTGGTTATCGCGGCCGGGGTTGGGGCGTTCGGTCCCAACCGGCCGCCGCTGGCTGGAATCGAGCAGTATGAGGGCCATCCTCCGGGTCATGGCGTGCATTACTTCATTTCGCGGCGAGAGGACTATCGCGACCGCAACGTGGTGATCGCCGGCGGCGGCGACTCCGCCGTCGACTGGGCGGTATCACTGGCGGAGTTGGCGGCGAGCGTGTCCGTTGTCCACCGCCGGCCCAAGTTCCGGGCGGCTCCGGACAGTGCCAGGAAAATGCAGGAGCTGGCCGACAGCGGTATGGTCGATCTGATCATCCCCTATCAGCTGCATGGCCTGGAAGGGGTTGGCGGAGAACTCCGAACGGTCGTGGTGTCCGATCTCGACGGCAATCACCGGCGCTTGCGTGCCGACGTGCTGCTGCCGTTTTTCGGGCTGTCGCAGAACCTGGGCCCGATTCTGGACTGGGGACTGAATGTGGACCGCCACCACATCATTATCGAACCGGGGACGAGCGCGACCGATCGTCAGGGCATCTTCGCTATTGGCGACATCGTGTCCTATCCGGGCAAGCTCAAACTGATTCTGACCGGCTTCGCCGAAGCGGCCGCGGCCGCCCATGCCATCTATCACCTGCTGCATCCCGATCAGGCGCTTCACTTCGAACACTCCACCACCAAGGGCGTTCCAGGATCATCATGACAATCGACATAGAAAAAGCGCGGGCGGACACGCCGGGCGCGGATCGGGTTCTGCATTTCAATAACGCGGGTGCCGCGCTGATGCCGACGCCTGTGGTCAAGGCGTACATCGACCATATCCGGCTGGAGTCCGAAATCGGCGGGTACGAAGCCCAGGCCGCCCGCAAACCGTCGCTTGAGGGGACCTATGCGGCGCTGGCCCGCTTGATCAATGGCGAGGCCGACGAGATCGCTCTGTTGGAGAACGCGACCCGAGCGTGGGATATGGCGTTCTACGGTTTGGCGGCGACGTTCGAGCCCGGTGACAAGATCCTGACCAGCGAGGCCGAATACGCCAGTAATGCGCTGGCGTTTCTTCAAGTGGCCCGGCGCTCCGGTGTGACCATCGAAACGGTGCCAAGTGATGCGTCGGGCAAACTGTCTGTTGAAGCGCTCAAGCAAATGGTCGACGACCGGGTACGCATGATCGCTGTCACCCACGTTCCGACGAACGGTGGCTTGGTCAATCCGTCGGCCGAGGTTGGCGCCGTTGCCCGCGCGGCCGGCGTGCCCTTCCTTCTCGATGCGTGCCAATCGGTGGGTCAGATGCCCATCGATGTAAAAGCCATCGGTTGCGATATGCTCTCGGCCACCGGGCGCAAGTATCTAAGGGGTCCGCGTGGTACGGGCTTCCTTTGGGTACGGGCCGATCTCGCGGGGTCCTTCGAACCGCCCTTCCTGGACCTGCATGCCGCGACATGGACGGCCCGAGATCAGTTCGATATCCAGCCCAGCGCACGCCGATTCGAGACCTTCGAAGGGAACATCGCTGGGCGGATCGCCCTCGGTGTGGCCGTGGAATACGCGCTCGGCTGGGGACTGGACGCTGCTTATGACCGCATCGGTTACCTTGCCGATTCTCTAAGGAACGGGCTGTCGGCGATTCCTGGAGTTCGAGTCCGGGACCTTGGCGAGGAGCGCTGTGGTATCGTGACCTTTACGGCCGAGCAAACAGCGCCCGAAGTCATCCAAGGAGCCCTCGGCGAAAAATCGATCCACGTGTCTGTTTCGCCACGGGCGTTCACGCTTTTCGACATGGAGAAGCGAGACCTTGCGTCCGTAGTCAGGGCATCGCTGCACTATTACAATACCGAGGATGAAGTAGCGCGGTTTTGTTCGGAGTTGAAAGAACTGGTGTAACGGAGGGAGTCTCAGTCCCCTTCGTTGAACTCCTCGATCAATGCCTGGATCCGCATCGGATCCATCTGCTCCATGACCATTTGCGCCCGTCGGTTGGCGGCAACCAGATTGAGGTCGAGAATACACTTCTTGACGCGGGGGAGATTGGTTGCGGTCATGGACAATTCTCGCAGACCCAAGCCCAGCATCAATCCCGTATAGCGTGGGTCTCCGGCAATTTCGCCGCAAACACTGACGGGGATGCGCGCCCGCAATGCCGCCGCCACCGCGAACTGGATCAACCGGAGGACACCCGGGTGCAGCGGGTTATACAGGTGTGCGACGCGTTCGTCTCCGCGGTCGATAGCCAAAGTGTACATGGTAAGGTCGTTGGAACCGATCGCAAAAAAGTCGCTAACCTGCGCGAGGGCGTCGGACGCGAGCGCCGCACCCGGCACTTCGATCATGCTGCCAAGCGGTGGTAAGGCGATGGGAATGGGAATGTTGCGCCGGTGCAGCCGCCTTGCCGCGCGAGCGAGTATTTCTCGTGCCGTCCGGACTTCGGAGACGGTCGTTACCATGGGCAGGAGAATACGCACATCGCCGTAAGCCGCCGCCCTCAGGATCGCGCGAAATTGAGTTTCCAGAAATTCGGGGCGGGCCAGTGACAGGCGGACGCCACGTAAGCCGAGGGTTGACGATGCGCTTTCTCCGAACTCGCCCACCAAGCCCGCCGCGCTCTTGTTGCCACCGAAATCGGCGGTGCGGATTGTAACTGGAGCCCCTTCGCTTCGCTCGATCAGGCTGCGAAACGCTTCGAACTGTTCATCTTCACTCGGCATCGTCGGCCGGTTCATGAACATGAACTCACTCCGCAGGAGGCCAATCCCGTTCGCTCCGACTTGAGCGACATTGGCCATTTCCAGAGGCAATTCCACATTGGCCTGAAGGCTGATCTCAACGCCATCGCGAGTGACGGCCCGCTGCTTGGCCAAGCGGTTGAGCCGCTTCTTCTCTCGCAAGTGATCATTGCGGCGGCGTTGAAATAATTCCAACGATTGTTCTGTAGGGTTGACGACGATCTGACCCATATCGCCGTCCACAAGAATTTGATCCCCAGATTTGATTGTCGCCAACAGACCGGAAGCTCCAAGCACGGCGGGAAGACCCAGTGCCTGAGCCATAATTGCGGTATGGCTTTGCGCGCCGCCTACTTGCGTCGCAATGGCGACGACCTTTCTTGGGTCCAACTGAGCTGTATCCGCCGGAGTGAGTTCCTCGGCAACGATTACGCTTCCCTTGGGGACTGTGGAAAGGGGCCTGACCGAAGCTTTTGTAAGATGATTGACAAGACGTTTGCCGACTTCCCGGATATCCTCGCTGCGCGCGGCCAAATAGGCATCGTGCATGGCGTCGAATTCTCGAACGATAGCAACCACTTCCGCCTGTACAGCCGCTTCGGCGTTTATCCTATCATCGGCGATCCGGTCCCTGGCTCCGCGCACGAGACGCGAATCCTTGAGCATATGGATATAAGCGTCGAGAAGATAGCCAAACTCGTTTGAGGTCAGGTTGGCTGTAGTGTTGAGCCTGCCCCGGGCCTTCGATCGCAGACGCGCCATCTGTCGCCGGGCGCGATCCACGGCATTTTTCAATCGTTTTTGTTCGTCGGGAACTTGTGACCCGGTGATACTGTACTCGGGCACGTCAAGGGCACCGCTTTCGCGGACATGAATGGTTCCGATTCCGATTCCGGGCGAGACGCCGAGGCCTGCGATGACCCGATCGCTCGCTCTCTCCTCGGACATAGTTACTCCCTTGATCGTTGTTATTGTTAGATTATTTTTTAGCACATTAGGGGTGTGCGCGAAACTGTCTCTTTTGTGGTCCAATTACTTTTACTCAATCCTCTTCAAATCTTGCTTCGACTACACCTCCGAGAACTT
>CAKZLS010000031.1 GCA_937127205.1 uncultured Rhodospirillales bacterium | reverse complement strand
AAGCCGCTGCGGAACCGGAGCGCTTGAACGGTGATTTCCTTGCCCCAAGGGGCATCGACCGTGCCAACGTCAGTCACTTCGGCTTCGCCGGTCTCATCCATTACGGCTTCCTCTTCGACAATTGAGACTGATTATTATTTATATTTAGATAATGACAATCATTCTCAAATAACTGCAAGAAATAACTTTGCTTTTGCGAAATAAAATCTTGTCGTACGTATCAGCATCTACTAATATCAAACGCAAATGGGTTACCCGCCGGATGAGGCGGATACAACACGGAAAACGACGCATAAAACAATAAGGGCTGCCGGAAATTATGCGGCCGATGTTTTGGGAGACGACGGCATCTTTGCACCGATGCTCAGAGCCGAAGGGACGTTGCCACGGGCGGCAACAAGAACGGTATCTTTGAGAAAGAAATAGGACTTGTAGACCGCTGCCCGTGACCTGACACCGACCTTTCGGACGCCGGCCGACCAATCATCGCTCCACTTCGGTAGCCCCGCCGACACACGTGACGTGATGGGAGGTGAGCGAGCGATGTCCAAACCCATTCCAACAGAATCTTTGCCCGGCCGACCGGTCCGCCAACCGGTTCATAGGCCGATGCCTCAGGCCGTCGCCGGCCCGCAACATTCGGCCGGCGCGAGCAGCGTATCTTAAATCCCACGTCCGACCGCGGCACTGAAACTCTAAGGGGAGACGGACCATTCCTACATACGTAAACCCGGACAAATGCGATGGCTGCAAGGCGCTGGAGCGTCCCGCCTGCATGTACATCTGTCCCATGAACCTGATGCAGCTCAACCACGAGATCGGCAAGTCGTACAACCATGAGCCCGATCTCTGCTGGGAGTGCTACTCCTGTGTAAAAACCTGCCCGCAATCGGCCATCGAGATGCGCGGCGGCGCGGACTACTTCCCGATGGGTGGAAGGCTCACACCCCTTCGCGGCACCACGGCCATCACGTGGACGGTGCGCTACCGCAACGGCAATATCAAACGGTTCAAGTTTCCCATTCGCAGCACGTCGTGGGGAAAGATCGAACCGCACCCCGAGCAGCATCGCCCGCGCGCCAACGACCTCAAGGCCCCAACCTTGTTCGGCGAGGACAATTATCTCGGTGTCGAGCGGCTGCCGACCCCCACCCCGCCACCCAACAAACAAACGAAACGGAGGACATGAGCCATGCAGCGTCCGGAAACTGAAGTGGTGGATTGCGACGTTCTGGTGGTTGGCGGCGGAATGGCCGGCTGCGGCGCCTCATACGAAACCGCCTATTGGGCAAAACAGCACGGGCTCAAGGCCGTGGTCGTGGACAAGGCGGCGATGGAGCGCTCCGGCGCCGTCGCCATGGGGCTCTCGGCGATCAACTGCTACATGGGCATGAAGCACGGCGAGAACACACCCGAAGACTTCGTCCGCTACGTCCGCAACGACCTCATGGGCATCTCCCGCGAGGATCTGGTCTACGACATCGCGCGGCATGTGGACTCCAGCGTTCACATGTTCGAGGAGTGGGGCCTGCCCTTTTTCAAGACTCCCGAAGGCCGCTATGTGCGCGAGGGCCGTTGGCAGGTGATGATCCACGGCGAGTCCTACAAACCCATCGTCGCCGAGGCGGCCAAGGCGGCCATCGGCGAGGAGAACATCTACCAGCGGGTGTTCGTCAGCCACTTGTTGAAGGACAAGCGCGATGCCAACCGGGTCGCCGGCGCCGTCGGCTTCTCCACCCGTGACAATAAGATTTACGTGTTCAAGGCCCGCGCGGTTGTGTGTGCTTGCGGCGGCGCCACCAACGTCTGGCGGCCGCACGCGGTGGGCGAAGGCCTGGGGCGGATCTGGTACTCGGTGTTCAATACAGGCTCGGTCTACAAGCTGATGATCAACGCCGGCGCCGAAATGACGTCCATGGAGCACCGGCTCGTACAAACCCGGTTCAAGGACGGCTACGGACCCGTGGGCATGTGGTTCTTGTTGTTCAAGTCGGTGATCAAGAACGCCTTCGGTGAGCGCTATGACGAGACCCGCGACGACGAGCTCGAGAACTGGCTGCCCTACGGCCGCAAGATGCCGGTGCCGACACCGCTCCGTAACCATCAGATGCTGCTCGACATCAAGGCCGGTAAGGGCCCGCACTACATGCGCACCGACGAGGCGCTGCAGAAGCTGTACGCCGGCCAGACGGTGGAGAAGATCCGCCAGATCGAGAGCGAAGCCTGGGAAGATTTCCTCGACATGACCATGTCGCAAGCCTTGCTCTGGGCGTCGCACAACATCGACCCGGCGGAGACGCCCTCGGAGGTATACCTGACCGAGCCCTACCTGATGGGCTCCCACGCTACCGGTTGCGGCGCCTGGGTCAGCGGACCCGAGGACGTGTCGCCGAAGGAATACCAGTGGGGCTACAACCGGATGACCACGGTCAACGGTCTGTTCGCCGCCGGCGACGGTGTCGGCGCCAGCGGTCACAAGTTCTCGTCGGGATCCTTCGCCGAGGGCCGGATCGCCGGCAAATCGGCGGTGGATTATATCGTCGACCAAGCCCAAGCGCCGCAGATCGACGAAGCCGAGATCGAAGGCATCAAGACAGGCATCTGGCATCCCCTCGAGCACTTCGAAAAGCATCGCGGCTCGTCCACCCGCGAGGATCTCAATCCCAACTATCTGATGCCCAAGATGGCGCTGATCCGGCTGCAAAAACTGATGGACGAGTACGTCGGCGGGCCCGGCGCCTATTACATGACCAACGGGCCGCTTCTCAACCGTGGCATGGAGCTGTTGGATGGCTTCAAGGAGGACCTCGGCAACCTCGGCGCGCGGGACCTCCACGATCTCCTGCGGTGCTGGGAGGTATGGGACCGGACCATGTCCGCCGAGTGCCACATCCAGCACGTCAAGTTCCGCGAGGAGACCCGCTGGCCGGGCTACTACTACAATGCCGACCATCCGGAACTCGACGACGAAAACTGGAAGTGCTTCGTCAATTCGCGGCGCGATCCCGCCACCGGCGAGTGGGAAATGT
The DNA here is from genome assembly GCA_937127205.1 of uncultured Rhodospirillales bacterium. GTDB lineage: Bacteria > Pseudomonadota > Alphaproteobacteria > Rhodospirillales > Defluviicoccaceae > CAKZLS01. The sequence goes on along the minus strand of CAKZLS010000031.1, from coordinate 773 downwards.
CGAAGAAGCCATACATCCCGGCGTGCGACTGATCGCGGCTTGGAAGGAGGGACGGACCCATGGCGAACCCCCAACATCGCCCCCAACACCGCTCGGTCAACCGATCCATCGTCGTCATCGGCGGCGGCATCGCCGGCATTTCGGCGGCGGTGGAAGCGGCGGAGGCCGGCTACGACGTGACGATCGTCGAGCGCAATCCCTACATCGGCGGACGGGTGGCGCAGCTCAACCGGTATTTCCCGAAGCTGTGCTCGCCCACCTGCGGGCTTGAGATCAATTTCCAGCGGATCAAGAAAAACGCCCGCATACGTTTCATGACGATGGCCAAGGTCACCAGCATCGGCGGTCAGCCGGGCGATTTCGACGTCTCCGTCACGCAGCATCCGCGCTACGTCAACGACCGCTGCACCACCTGCGGCGCCTGCGCCGAGGTGTGTCCGGAGACCCGCACCGACCCCTACAATCTCAACATGAACACGACCACGGCGATCCATCTGCCTCACGCCATGGCGTTCCCCATGAAGTACATGATCGACGACACGGCGTGCAAACCGCAGGCCTGCGGCAGATGTGTGGAAGTCTGCGAATACGGCGCCATCGACCTCGCCATGCAGTCGCGCTCGGTCCAGCTCAAGGCCGGCGCCGTGATCATGGCCACCGGCTGGAAGCCCTATGATGCCGCGCGCATCGACAACCTCAGGTTCGGACACCACACCGACATCGTCACCAACATGATGATGGAACGCCTCGCCGCCGCCAACGGTCCCACCGGT
>CAKZLS010000030.1 GCA_937127205.1 uncultured Rhodospirillales bacterium | reverse complement strand
CCATTACTTTGCGGTGATGCGCTGGCCGGTGAAGCTAATACCGAATTCGCGGGCCGGCGGTTCCGCCGGGTTCAGCGGGTTCTGCCCCACCGCAAAGTTCTTGCCGGCATACGCTCCCGTGATCTGTTGGAACTTCCCGGCCACCGGGTCGCTGAAGGTGAGCTTGTAAACAAGCAGTGACGTGCCGGTGGGCTTGCCGTCATCGAGGCCGAAATTGAAATCGATGACCCGGGCGACCACCGTTTCAGGACCGGTTTGCTCCCATGCGCCCTGACCACTGGTGAAACCCATAAGCGGTTGCTGTTCGCTCACCTGCGAGACCGTGCCGCCGCGGTCAAATGACAGAACACGCTGGTATTCGTCGTCCTGGATCAGGAGGTAGGCACCCTCGATGGCGGTCGCCACGTTATCGGCGGCCCGGGCGCCCGTGGCAGTCAAGGCAAACACGCCGCAAAATAACAACGAAAACAATGGCTTCATGATGCTCGCCTCTCTCCCTATGAATGTACGCAATTGTGTTAGGGTTCGTTTCGGAGCCCTTGCCGTCAACATGGCCGGGGCAAAACGGACCGATAGCAACCATTCCTTGGATGACCGACACCCAATGACCGATGACCGTCGCAAGTCATGCATCTTGATTGCGATGGACGCCGTCGCGAGATCCTGATGGATGAAACGGTCATTGGTGTGGCGTTGCCTATCATGCGTCATGCGCCGGGATCTCGGAATGTCGGCACTAGCGTCGCACGGGGTCGTGAGCGGGTACCTCTCGGGAAGTTTGTGTGCGCCAAATTTCCGATTTGTTACGATTGCGGTTCATCTTCTCGTCATAGTTCGGTAATCTCCGCAATCTTGGGTAATCAACTTGCACCAAGAGCGAGAGAGGGGATGGGTGATTACATGAGAATAGCTGCGGCATTGCAGCGCGTTGTCTTCACAAGCGCGCTGTTGTTGGTAGTGGTCTCCACCGCCCCGGCCCAGGAGTTGACGGATCAGGAACTGCGCGTCCTGATGGCTGAAGCCCAGCAAGGCATTGCCGAGTCTGAGTACCGGCTGGGGCAGTACTATGAGGACCAATACGAATTGGGTCTTGCAAATCCAGACGCACCTGCCGATCACACCGCCCTCTTGCTGGCTTATGCTTGGTTCCACTCCGCCGAAAAATCCGGTCATGGGGAAGCGAGCTACGCCCGGATCGCCACGGAATACGGTTTAAGGGACGTCCTCAGCGATGACGAGTACCGCCAAGCGATAGAGAACGTGCAGGAGTGGACAAAGGATCAAACATCGCAATCCCCGCCGCAGTCGGCCGCGGCCGCCCCTATCGACACCACCCCGGCGGACCCCGCCCCGGCAGATATGGAACAGCCCATCGAGGCCTTTACCGAACTGGCGGCGGGAGACGAGGATCGCGGCTCGACGGAACGCACTGCCGAGGCAACCGATGCAAATCCTCAGCGTACAACGG
>CAKZLS010000029.1 GCA_937127205.1 uncultured Rhodospirillales bacterium | reverse complement strand
GGCGAACAAGCCCGCAGACATCCCGGTGACCGTGCTCGGTGTCGGCTCCAACCTGCTTGTCCGCGATGGCGGTGTTCCCGGTGTGGTGGTTCGCCTTGGCCGCCCGTTTGCCCGCATCGAAGCCGAGGGCGACCAGGTGACCGTGGGTGCCTCCGCCCTCGACCTGAACGTTGCGCTGACCGCGCGCGATGCCGGGATCGCCGACCTGGAGTTCCTTTGTGGTGTTCCGGGAACCATCGGCGGCGCGCTCCGAATGAACGCCGGCGCGTACGGATCTGAAATGAAAGACGTGGTCATTACGGCGCGCGCACTCGACGAGAGCGGTAGCAGTCACGACTTGACCCCGGACGATCTCGGTTTCCGTTATCGAGGCAGCGGCGTCCCGTCCGGTTGGTTGTTCGTCGGCGCGCGGCTTAAGGGACGGTCGGAAGATCCCGTTACCATCGGACGCCGCATGCGGGAGATCCGCGACGCCCGCGAAGAAAGCCAGCCGATCCGGACCCGCACCGGCGGCAGCACGTTCGCCAATCCGCCCGGGCGCAAGGCTTGGGAATTGATCGACCATGCCGGATGCCGGGGGCTCGAGCGCGGCGGCGCGAAAGTATCCGAAAAACACTGCAATTTTCTCATCAACACCGGCAGCGCCACGGCGGCCGAACTCGAGGCGCTTGGCGAGGATGTGCGGCGCCGGGTGTTCGAAACGTCGGGGGTCGAATTGGAGTGGGAGATCCGGCGTATCGGTGTCCCGGCGTCGACAATGGGAATCCGAGAGGGGCAACAATGACGCGGCGCGTTGCAGTGCTCAAAGGAGGGTGGTCGGCGGAGCGCGAGGTCTCGCTTGTTAGTGGCGACGCGTGCGCCAAGGCCCTGCGCGCCGCTGGCTACGAAGTGAATGAAATCGACGTGCACCGTGACCTGGGAGGTCTGTTGCATCACCTGACGCCGCGTCCCGACGTGGCGTTCAACGCGCTGCACGGCCGCTATGGCGAGGACGGCTGCATCCAAGGCCTGCTCAATGTGTTGGGGCTTCCCTACACCCACTCTGGTCTTCTGGCTTCGGCGATCGCCATGCACAAGCCCATGTCCAAGCAACTGTTTGCCGACGCCGGCATACCGGTCGCCGAGCACCTGATCGTTAATCGCGACGCGGTATTGGCCGGTGACGTGATGGCGCGTCCCTATGTGGTCAAGCCATTGGACGAGGGTTCCAGCGTCGGCGTCCACATCGTTCGCGAGGGCGACAACGCCAGGCCTTTCGGCGAGGGGGAATGGCCCTTCGGCCGGGAAGTGATGGTCGAGCGTTTCATCACCGGGCGCGAATTGACCGTGGCGGTGATGGGCGATCGGCCGCTTGCGGTGACCGAGATCACGACGCAACGGGGATTCTATGACTACGACGCCAAGTACGTGGACGGCGGCTCCATCCATGTGATCCCGGCCGAGCTTGCCCCCGCCGTGACCGACGCCGCTTTGAAATACGCGCTTCTGGCGCACCAGTGCCTCGGGTGCCGCGGCGTTTCGCGCGCCGATTTTCGCTACGACGGCGAGACCCTGTTCATTCTCGAGGTGAACACCCAACCCGGAATGACGTCGACGTCGCTTGTCCCGGAGCAGGCGGCGCACGTGGGGATTTCCTTTGAAGAATTGGTCTCCTGGATGGTGGAGAACGCGGAATGCGACTGATGAAGAAAAAAAGCGCGACGGCATCCGCGAAACGCGGCCAACCCCGGCGCAGGGTCGTTCCCCGGTGGCGCAGCCGGCACGCGTTCATCGGCGCGGCGGTTCTCGCGGCGGTGGCGGTTGTCGGTGGAAGCATCTGGGCATGGCAGGCGCGTGTGCCTCATCAGATGGCGGAAACGGCGCGGGTGTCGCTCGTCGGCTTGACTGCCGACCTCGGCCTGACCGTCGAGGAGGTGTTTGTGGTCGGACGCCACCAAACTCCGCGCGAAGAGCTGCTCGATGCCCTCAATGTGCAGCGCGGCGCGCCCATTCTCGATATCGACATCCACGCCGCGCGCCAACGCGTCTTAGCGCTTCCATGGATCGGCCAAGCCTCCATCGAACGGCTGTTGCCGGACACGCTGGTGCTCCACGTGATCGAACGGCGGCCGCTGGCGCTGTGGCAATACCAGGGCAATTTGGCGGTGATCGACGAGAGCGGAGAGGTCATCATCCGCGAAAATGTGGAGCCGTTCGGTCATCTGCTCGTCGTCGTCGGCGAGGACGCACCCCAGCATACCGCCGGTCTGGTGCGGATGCTGGAGAGCCAGCCGGACTTGGTGGACAGGGTGGAAGTGGCGGTTCGTGTGGGCGGCCGGCGCTGGAACCTGCGTTTGGCCGGGAATATCAGCGTCCGTCTTCCCGAAGAGGACGCGGCCGCGGCTTGGCAAAACTTGGCCGAATACCAGCAGCGCCACGGGGTGCTGACCGAGGAAATCAAGATGCTCGACCTCCGCCTGCCGGACCGCGTGACCGTTCGCAAGGCGCCGAGGCCAGAGAACAAGAGCGCCGATCAGGGGCGCGAAACATAGGAATTGGGCGGCGAGGATAGTCAACCGATGGAAGTTCCAGTGAAGAAGACCAAAAACACACCCCCAACGTGGTCTCGTGGTGGCCTGGTGGCGGCGCTCGATATCGGCACGACGAAAGTGTGCTGTTTCATCGCGCGCCAGACCGCCGGACAGCCGCTGCGGGTCGTTGGTATCGGCCACCAGGCTTCGCGCGGTTTGCGCGGCGGGACATTGGTGGACCTGGATGCCTGCGAAACCACCATTCGCTCCACCGTCGAGGCCGCCGAACGCATGGCGGGGGAGAATATCCGCGATGTCGTGGTCAATATCTCGGCCGGCAGTCCGGCGTCGCGGTTGATTGCCTACGAGGTGTCCGTTTCCGGCCACCAGATCGGCGACTCCGATATCCGCCGCATTCTCGATCCGTCGGCGATCCACGCCGAAGTGCCCGACGATCACGAGGTGATCCACACCATACCCGTCGGTTACAGCGTGGACGGGTGCCGGGGGGTGCGGGATCCGCGGGGCATGTTCGGCCAGCGGCTGGGCGTCAACCTGCACACCATCACCGCGTCGAGCGGCGCGCTTCGCAATCTCAACAGCTGCGTCGCACGGTGTCACCTCGACCCGGCCGCCAAGGTGGTGTCGTCGTATGCGTCGGCGCTGGG
>CAKZLS010000028.1 GCA_937127205.1 uncultured Rhodospirillales bacterium | reverse complement strand
TGCGGGCCACCGGGCCGGCGTCCATGCGCTCAGACGGGTGGTTGAGGCGGCTCCGGATTTGGGTATCGGAACCCTCACCCTTTATGCCTTTTCCACCGAAAATTGGCGGCGGCCGCAAACCGAGGTCAGGGCCTTGATGAGTCTTCTCCGTCATTTTCTGACGACGGAGGTGGCGAGCCTGATCAGCAGCGGCGTTTGTCTAACCGTGATCGGGCGCCGCGATAGAATTCCCGAAGGCATCGTCGCGGCGATTGCCGAAGCCGAAGCCGCCACGGTCGACGGGCAGGCCCTGCACCTGCGGATCGCCCTGGACTATTCAGCGCGGGAGTCGATCCTTCGGGCGGTCGCGGCGGTGCGCGGCGATGACGATCTTACCCCGGAGGGCTTCTCGCGTCTGGTAAGCGGTGAACGGGATTATCGGGATGTGGACCTGGTGATCTGGACCAGTGGCGAGCAGAGACTGTCGGACTTCCTGCTTTGGGAGTGCGCCTACGCCGAATTGAGTTTCACCGATCGCCTGTGGCCCGATTTTGGCGCCGACGATCTCAGAAAATCGCTGCTTGAGTTCAGCTGTCGCGACCGGCGGTTCGGGGGGCTCTCGCCGGACAGCGACCCTGATCCTAGGCGTGCGTCGGCGGGGTGAGGGATCAAAGCGACGCCGATCCGCTATTTTTCGGTCATCACCACCCGGACGCCTTTTTCGTGATTGCGGAGGCGCTTCAAGTGGAAGGCGGCGAGCCGGTCTTCCGGATATCGGTGGAGGAGAGCCGCGAAGGCGTCGGCCGCTGTCGGGTCGTTGTGTTTCATCCGCTCGAAGGCGTCGAGATAGGCGACCACGCGTTCGGATTCCATGACCGCCGCGGGCAAGGGCTCGAACACGTCGATACCCCGGGTCTTGCCCTTGAGGATGAGGCTACCCGCGGGCCGGCCGTGGAACTCCGGACAAAGTTCCGCCGTATGACCGCTGACGCAGACACGGGTACCCAGATATTTGTTGACGCTCTCCAATCTCGCCGCGGTATTGATGGCATCGCCGTGGGCGGTGTAATCGAACCGCCGCTCGCCGCCGAAATTGCCGATAATCGTGGGGCCGGTATTGACGCCGATGCGGGTTTCGCCGAGCGGGATGCCCTCCGTCCGAACTTGCGCCGCGTAGGCAGTGGCGAATGCGTCCATTTTCAGTGCGCAGGCCACCGCGCGGGCGGCGTGATCGGGTTGCGCGAGGGGGGCGCCGAAGATGAGGTGAATGGCGTCACCGACGATCTTGTCGATGGTTCCGTCGTGCTCGAACGCGATGCGGCTCATGCCGTCGAGGTAATTATTGAGCAAGGGCACGATGACTGTCGGCTCAGAGCGCTCCACCAGTGCGGTGAACCCCTCAAGATCGGTAAAGACGAATGTCAGTTCCCGGCGCTCGCCGCTTAGCTTTAGATGCGACGGATTTTCGACCAGCTGCTCTACCAGGTCGGGAGAGACGTAGCTGGAAAACGCGCCCCGCACCCATCGGTGCTCCCGTTCGCTCTGAAAGTGGCGCACCAGCGAAAAAACAAGATAGACCGCAAGGACCGTTAGCGCCGGGAATACAGGATCAAACAAGAGCTGATGCTGTGAAAAAGCGTACCACGAAATGGCCAGGGCCCCCACGGTAGCGGTTCCCCCGATGAATGCACTCCAAAGCGGACCGATTCGGTAGCCGAGCACGACCACCAGAATGCTAAGCAGGACCATCAACAGCCGTTCGGCCCCGTTTGCCCAGTCGGGGCGGCTCAGGTGCTCGCCGTGAATCAGTTGCTCGATGATCTGCGCGTGGATGGTCACACCAGGCATCGACATGCGAAGCGGCGTCGCGTGCAGGTCCTGCAGGCCGGTGGCGCTGGAGCCGAGAAGGTATATGACGCCTTCCACGTCCTCTTGTTCGAGTTCCCCTTCGAGCACCTGCCAGGCCGGAATGAACCGTTCCGAAGCCGGTTTGGTGAAGTAGACCCACATCTGCCCCTGTTCGTCCGTGGGGCCCTCGAAGGCGCCGACACGGACCGCGGTCATGCCGGTTTGGGAGCCAAGGCTTTGCTCACCGCTCGCTCCGGCCGATTTGATGACGTAACTGCCCGCGCCCTGGGCCACCCGCAGGGCTTCGGCCGCCATCGACGGATAGATCTTGTCATCGAGCCGCACCACCATGGGGACGCGCCGAATAATGCCGTCGTGATCCTTGGTAACGTTGAGGGCGCCATTGCCGGCCGCGTGCGCTTCGACGGCGGTCAACGTGGTGACCGCGCCGGAATAGCGGGGAATAAAAGGCATGGGATCTTCGCCGGCCATGGCGAAACCGGCTTTGACGGCGGGTGAGTATTGGCCCGGCTTATTCGACAGCGCGAAGCCGGTCACCACGCCGCCGCCGGCGACGGTGGCGGCCAGTATGTCGTCGTGATCCTGCAGTTTGTGTGCCCACTGCTGGAGTTCGGGAACGTCGTCCCACAGCGGGATGACCCGCGACGGCGACGTTCGGTCCGGTTCCGCGAAAACCATGTCCAAGGCGATCACGGCTGCGCCTTGGTCGCGAAGGCGCTCGACCAGGGCGGATATTTTGGTGCGCGGCCATGGCCATTGACCAATCCTTGCGAGGCTTTCTTCGTCGATATCGATAATGCGCACCGGGGACGGCTGATACACGCGGGGTTTCAGCCGCTGATAGCCATCGAATACGCTGTCGCGAAGGCCGGTTAGAAACACCGGCTCCTGAAACGACACCGCCAACGCGGCTGCCAGGATGGCCATCGGGAGCCAAAGTCGGGCATGACGAACGAGAAACCGCATGGACCGTCCTATCGCTCGCTGGCGCGCGGGAGGAAACCGATCGACGGCCGATGCTGCGTCTGCATATGGAAGCCCTAATCCCGCGAGATCATTTTCATCGAGCGCGACATCCAAGATCGTTCAATGATTTCGGAGAACTATAGCCTAATCGGGAAGAAAATGAGAGAAAGTGCAGGAATTGCTCTGGCGCCCAAAGCCGGCAGAAAACAGAGCGTGCAGAAGTGATGCAGAAGGACCAAGGTGCCAAGGCGGTTGAGGACTTCAAGGGCCGCTGCTTTTAGCGTTTATATCGGCAACGTAAACGCGTATACTCAAAGGTCTAAAACTCAAGATTGAATAACGGTAGGTGTAGGCCCTTATTTGACGTGGCGATGGCCTTCACCGTTCAGGAGGCGGAACGTGGCGAGAGTTCGCGGTGTATTGGCTGCGGCTTTGATGGTGTTGGTGATTTTCGCCGCGCCCAATGCCGCGCGTGCCGCATTGTTCGGCGACATGCAGGGCGCCATCGCCGACTTGGTCAACAGCGCCATTTCCGCGGAGGACGCGGAAGCTCTGAGCGCGGCCATCAACGACCTCTGTGCGTCGCATCCGGATATTAAGGCGGAGATCGTCGCCGCTTTCGCCGCCGAGTTGGCGAGCAGGCGGCCGCCGGGCTACTGTGCGGGCAGGATCGGCCCGTGCCTCGATCTCGACAGCGTCATGGACACGCTGCTCAGCAATATCCTGGTCACTTACAATACTGAGTCGGGTCGAGAGACGGTTGCTCAACGAAGAACGGTGACGCCTAGGGACACCACCGGCGAGTGCGGTAACGGTGATTGCTCTCTGGTCGAACCGCCTCGTTCTTCGTCACCCAGCCCGGCGGAGTGGTAATCCTTTCGCTTTCCGGAGCCCCGAACCTATCACGCCGCCAAGACCGGCCTATCTCGCCCCTGAACATTGACCCTTACAGCAAATAAATCCGATCGAGCGCCTTAACTGGATCGGATACGTTTCTAGACTTGGGCTTTCGGGAGGAAGGGATCGGGCTGGATGCCGGCCAGCGGGTCGGTTTCGGGATCCCGGGTCGTCGGCAGATCGTGAACATGCACGTCGTCCGCCGAATGCTTTGTGAGAACGTCGACGGCACGCTTTTCGTGCTCGGGGTCGCGCAGCCGGACCCACAGCAACAGTCCGCCTTTGTCCAACTTCGCTTGAAGATCCTTGGCTTGATCATGACCAATCCAACGGGCGGCCACGGCGCCGATCAGGCCTCCTCCGCCACCAGCCAGGGCGGCCCCGCCGATGGTCCAGGCCAGTGTTCCGCCGGAGGCCACGATGGCTCCGACGGCAGCCACGGCGCCCACGTAGGCCAAGCCGCCGACGACCCCGGTCTTCGCTTCCGTCAAGGAATCGCGAGCCATGTAGGCTGCACGGGGGGTATCAGGGTCGTCCTCCAGGTCGGCGACCTTTTCGTAGACATGGCCCAGCTTATCCTGGACGGCCTGCTCACCGGCCAACAGGCTTAGTTCGGCCCGGTCGAACCCTGAGCTTTCCAATTCGTCGACGGCCGCTTGAAGGGCATTCCATTCATGAAAGACGCCCACCGCCTCGCGGATGGTCGTGGTCTCCTGTTCCTTGCTTTGATCGGTCATTTTCTTCTCCCCCCTAGGTCAGGGATGTGTTCTCGTTGATGGTGCATGCCCGCGCGGACACTGGTGGATTGGATCAGACACATGGTACCCATCCGACGACCTTGCGAGTGTCCTGGTTAGGCGCGTGGCGCGGCGT
>CAKZLS010000027.1 GCA_937127205.1 uncultured Rhodospirillales bacterium | reverse complement strand
AACCCGGCCATTCGGCGCCCAGGTGGGTCCCTCGACGTGATATCCCTCCGTCAACAGACGCTCGCCGCTCCCGTCGGGGTTCATCACACCGATGAAAAAACGGCCATCCTTGATTTTGGTAAACGCCACAAGGTCGCCGCGCGGAGACCAAACCGGCGTGGCGTAGCGGCCTTCCCCGTTGCTGATCCGGCGAACGTTGGTCCCGTCGGCATCCATTGAATACAATTGCTGGGTTCCGCCCCGATCAGAGTTGAACACGATCATCCGACCATCCGGCGAATAGCTCGGCGACGTATCGATGGCGGAGTTGTTGGTCAGACGCTTGCGTGCCCGGGTCCTGACATCGATCGAGTAGATTTCGGAATTGCCGCCCTCGGCCATGCTCATGATCAACTTCTCGCCATCCGGCGAAAAACGCGGCGCGAAGCTCATGCCGGGAAAATTACCGACGAGACCCTGCCGGTCTTCGTCCACCTTGCGGACATACACCTTGGGAATGCCACCGGAATAAGAAAGGTAGGTGATCTCTTGCAGCGTCGGCGAGAACCGAGGCGTTAGAACCAGGCTCTCGCCATCCGTCAAGAAACGGTGGTTCTCGCCGTCCTGATCCATGATCGCCAGCCGTTTGACGCGTTTGTCATGGGGCCCCGTCTCGGCGATGTAGACGATCCGCGTATCGAAATACCCCTTCTCTCCGGTGATACGCTTGTAAATGGCATCGGCGATGATATGAGCGACGCGCCGCCAATTTTTCGGCGACGTGGAAAAAGCCGCTCCCTCCATCTGCTTTTCGGCGAAAACATCCCAAAGCCGGAACGGGACCCTGAGACGGCCATCCTCCAGCCGTTGGATTTGGCCGTTGACCAGGGCCTCGGCATTGATCACTCGCCAGTCCCCAAACCGCGGCAGCGTGTCGATGGTTACTGTATCTTCAATGAATGCGCTGCGATCGACGATGCGAAAGAGGCCCGAACGCTGCAGGTCGGCAGCTACCACCTCAGCGATCTGGCGCCCCAGCCGCTTGGTTTCCGCGTCTTCGCCCCGGAACTCCATGATCGCGATGGGCATGGGCTCGACGACACCTTGGGTGATGTCGATGCGCAGTTCGCCCCGTGCCGAAGGCGGCCAAACGGCGACCAAGAGGCAGACCAATGCCATGCCGACAAGACGGAGACCCGCGGGTGCACACTTACTCATGTTCCAAACATCTCTTTCGGATCGAAGACCAAGGTCATTGTTTTCCAGCTATCGAACTTCTCCCGAGGCAGTCCGAACGGATGGCACCGCGGATTGAGTACCGCGCGGAGCGCGCTCTCGGCCGCCGCCCGGAAGAAGGGATCGCCACGCATCCGCTCCTGTTCGACCACGGTCGCGCCGCCGGGGGTACCATCAATATTCATGTCAACCCGAATGGAAACAACCATATTCTCCGCGCCTCTCGCCCCCGCGGGCAAATTCCAACACTTTTCGATCTGGCGCCGTACCATGTCGATTTCGCTGATCGTCACCGGTTCGCTGGCCTGATAGTCGGATGATCGCGATCTCGTATCGGTTTCGCCCGCCCCCTGTTCGGACGGTTGATCGAGCTCGCTGTCTTTCGGTTCGTCTTCCGAAGGAGACGATTGACGCAGGGCCTCGACTGTTTTTAGAACCGAATCGAAGGAGCTCGGCGGATCATTTTTTGGTTCGGGCCCTGGTTCCGGTTCGCTCTTGGTCTGGGGTTCGCTGGTCGGTTCGGGCTTATTTTGCTGTTCCGGCTTGCTCTTGGGTTTGGCGGCTTGAAGACTGGATGCGGGATCTGGAATCGTCGGCACGGGGTCCGGTTCGGGACCGGCAACCTCGGGCGCCGGGGCCTTGGGTGCGGGTACAGGTGCCGGCACGGCGGCCACCTCCTCCGGTTCGGGCGGGGGTGGGGTTGCGGCCGGTTTCGCCGGGGGCGTGGGAGCTTTCGGCTTTGGCGCCGCGCGCTCAAGGGGCTGGGTGTCCTTAGCCTGTTCCTGCTTTTTGCGCACGGGAACGTTGGTCTTGTCGGCCACCGGCACGACCTCGACCACCACGGCCGTTTCCGTCGGCGGGAGGTCCTCCGACCAAAAGAACCCGCCGATTAAAGCCGACATGACCACCGCAACGTGCAGGGCCAACGAATAGATCAGTGCTCGACGCATGGTCGTTACTTTTACGGCTCCGGGCTCGCCGGGCTCTCGTCCAACGGTTGGGTTATCAACGCTACTTTGGTGAAGCCCCCTGCATGAATCGCGCCCATCACCTCCATGATCCGGCCGTAATTGATCCCCTCGTCACCGCGGACGAATATGCGAACCTCGCGATTGCTTTCGGAAACGGCGTCGAGACGGGCAGCCAGCGTTTCAAGTTCAATTCCCGTATCCTGGACGAAAATCCGGCCATCGCGATCCACGGTGACGGCCAGCGGTTCGTCCTCGCCCTTGATCTCCGGAACCCCGGCTTTCGGCAGTTCCACTTCGACGCCGACGGTCAACAGCGGCGCGGTCACCATGAAAATCACCAGCAGGACCAGCATGACATCGACCATGGGCGTCACGTTGATCTCGCTCATGGGCCGTGTGCGGCGCCGCGTCGTGCGCGGACCGCCGTCCCGGCGCCCGCCTGGTGCGGACATGCTCAGGGCTTATCCTCCTTTTGACGCGAAAGTATGGCCAGAAACTCCTCGGAAAAACTGGTCAATCGGCCGGCATAGCGGTCGAGGTCGCGCGACAGCAGATTGTACGCCAGCACCGCGGGGATCGCCGCCAGCAGGCCGAGGGCCGTCGCAAACAGGGCTTCGGCGATGCCCGGCGCCACCACCGCCAAGCTGGTGTTCTTCGAGACACCGATGGCCTGAAAGCTGTTCATGATTCCCCAGACCGTCCCGAACAGACCGATGAACGGCGCGGTCGCCCCGGTGGACGCGAGGAAGGTCATGTACCGCTCGATGCGTTCCACCTCGCGATTGGCGGTGATGTGCATCACCCGGTCGATCCGGTCCTGGAGACCGATGGAGGTGGATGCGTCGTCGGTGGCGCCGCGGCTCATCGCTCTCCGCCATTCCCGCATGGCCGCCACGAAAACGGCGGACATGGGATCCTGCGGCTGCGCGCCCATGCGGTCGTACAGGTCGTCAATCGCCCCGCCGGACCAAAACGAGGATTCAAAGGCCGTCGCCTGTTTGTTGAGCCGGCGGAGGCGAAAGAACTTCTCGAAGATGATCGCCCAGCACCACACGGACGCCAACAGCAGCGCCACGATAACAGCCTTCACCACCAGGTCGGCTTGCAGGAACAGGGACCACATGGAAAGATCGGCAGACACTTCGATAACGCTAGGTTCCATCAAGGCTCGCCATTTTTCGGTTTACAAAATTCAACAGGACGGCGCGCACCGGAGCCGGGATCCGGGACGGGCGATCGAACCCGCTCATGCATGCCAACTTAACCCCGACCTTCACCATATCAACGCCATCACGCTTGATGGATTGCGCCATCTCCACCGAAGCGCCCCGAATTTGAAGAACCCGGGTGTGAACCTCCAAGGCGTCATCGAGCCGCGCCGGTTTCAGGAAATCGGCGGAACACTGCCGCACGGCGAAGGCCACCCCCTGCTCCGAGATCAGCACCGATTGATTGATCCCGGACAATCTCAGCAATTCCGTTCGTGCTCTTTCGGCAAACTTCAAATAGTTGGCGTAGTAGACGATCCCTCCCGCATCGGTATCCTCGTAGTAGACACGCACGGGAAACACGTGGGCGTTGTCCTCCAGCATTCCGGAACTGCCGCTATTCGCCGGCATCGCCGTCCACCAGATCCAATTCACCGACACTCGCCAATCTCGGGATGCCCAAGTGGGCGTAGGCTTGATCGGCCAACATCCGGCCGCGCGGCGTCCGCATGATGAACCCCTGCTGGATGAGGTAGGGTTCGATCACCTCTTCGATGGTGTCGCGCTGCTCGGAGAGCGCGGCGGCAAGAGTGTCGACGCCCACCGGCCCGCCCTTGTAGTTGTCGGCGATGCACAAAAGATAGCGCCGGTCCATGGCGTCGAGGCCCCGTTGATCCACGTCGAGGCGTTGCAGCGCCGAATCGGCGCTCGCCGCGTTGGTGGGTCCCGACCCAT
>CAKZLS010000026.1 GCA_937127205.1 uncultured Rhodospirillales bacterium | reverse complement strand
AGCAGCGGAAGTTGAGCCGCCGGTGATCTGGTAATACACCACGATCCTAAGCGGTCTCCCATAGGATGGGCGGCGGCGGCCTTCTTCGGTCCCGCCGCCTTCCTATTTCGGAATCCTTTGAGCTCCAACAGGGGGCACGCGGAACTGGCCAAGTGCCGGAACCTCAACGCTGGACGACAGCGTACAATTTCAGATAGAATCGAACGGGTCGGAAAAATCATAAGGCATCCAGCATGCGGTATTGGTCACCTCTGGCGTCACATGCGGCGTGGATGACTCGATTGAGGGAGTATATCTACGGTTCGGGCCAGATGGATGGCGAGGCCGTGGCCGACGACCATGACTGCGAAATCGGTCGCTGGCTTTACGGCGAGGGATCGAAACATCGGGAACTCCTCGAATACCAGCATGCCCGGTACCTTCATGCCGCGGTCCATCGCCGCGCCGCGAAAGTGGTCAATCTTGTCGAGCGCGGGCGGCGGTTGGAAGCGGCGGCCGATCTGGCGTCGGGCGGCGAGCTGCGCGCTCTTTCGGGGGCTTTGGCCCAGGCGTTCAATCGGTTGAACAAGCGCCTTATGGAAACGGAGCGCGGCTCGCTCTCTGCCTAAACGGCGCCATCCTAGATTCCGAGAAACCGCACGTGAATCTCGGGATCTGCCGCCAGAGCCGAAGCCGGTCCCGCATAGACGACCTGTCCTTTGGCAAGAATGACGCAGTGATCGCAGACTCGGAGCATGGTCTTAAGATCCTTGTCGACAATGAGGGTAGCGATACCCGCATCCTTGATGGCCCGGACAACCGACCAGATCTCGTTGCGGACCTGGGGCGCCAGCCCCTCGGTGGCTTCGTCGAGGATGAGCAACCGGGGATTGGTCATCAGCGCCCGGCCCATCGACAGCATCTGCTGCTGGCCTCCGGACAGCAAATTGCCCCACGTATCGAGCCGCTCCCCCAGCGGTGGGAACAGGGTGAGCACCCGGTCCAGAGCCCAATCTTCAGCGGGTGAGTCCGGCGGCGCGGGCCGGGCCCCCATGGTCAGGTTTTCGCGAACCGTGAGATTGGGAAAAATGCCGCGACCTTCGGGAACCAGCGCCACGCCGCGCCGCGCAATGGTATGAGGCGGGGCGCCGGTAACCGGCCGACCGTCCAGGGTTACCTTTCCCCGGCGGGGCGGGGTCAAGCCGAGAATACTGCGAATAGTGGTGGTTTTGCCCATGCCGTTGCGGCCCAGCAGGCCCACGCTCTCGCCGGGCCGGATGGTGAGGTCGACGCCGCGCAGAACATGACTGGCACCATAGTAGGTATGCAGTCCGGCGGCCTCGAGCAGAGCTGTTTGGCTCATGAAGGACCATCTCCCGCGCCGAGGCCATCTCCCGCGCCAAGATAGGCATCCTGAACGGCGGGATTGCTGCGCACTCTCCCGGGCGGGCCGCTGTCCAGAATTCGGCCCTGGACCATCACCGTCAGTTCGTCGGCGACGGCGAACACGGCATCCATATCGTGCTCTACAAGAATTATGGTGTGGTCGCGGGCGAGCTGGCCAAGGAGGGCGATGATCCGGTCCGACTCGTCGCGGCCCATACCCGCCAGCGGCTCGTCCAGCAGCAAGACATCCGGCTTGGTGGCGAGAATCATCGCCAGTTCCAGCTGGCGTTGTTCGCCGTGACTCAGGGCCCCGCAAGGCACCGTCCTCCGCTCGGCCAAGCCCACCATGTCCAAAGCCCGTACGGCGGCCTCGCCGGTTTGCCGGTCCCGGTGTGCCGGACGGAAAAAGCGCATGGCGCTGCCGCGGCGGGACCGCGCCGCCAGCCGGCAGCTCTGCTCGGCGGTGAGCGATGGATACAGATTGGTTTTCTGATAGCTGCGCCCGATGCCGAGGCGTGAAATCCGGTCCGGCGGTGCTCCGGTGACAGCCTGTCCGCGGAAAATGACGCCGCCGGAACTGGGGGGGAGATCTCCGGATAGCAGATTGATCAGCGTGGTTTTGCCGGCGCCGTTGGGGCCGATGACGGCATGTACGCCACTGCGGTCGTAAGCGAGATCCACCGCGTCCACCGCCACCAGCGCGCCGAAGCGCTTGGTCAAGGCGTATGTCTTCAGCAGGGGCGCGCTCATTGGGAACCGCCCTTGGGCGCGCGCCGGATAAGCCCGGCGATGCCGCCCGGCAAGAACAAGACCAGGGCGACAATGAACAAACCCATGAAGAGAATCCAATGCTCGGTAACGTCCTGCAAGCCGTTACGCAGCAGTCCGAAGGTGAAGGCGCCCAACACCGGACCGTAGAGCGTTCCCCGCCCGCCGAGGATCACCACCATCAGAACGATGCCGGATTCGTGCCAGCTTAGGTGTCCCGGACTGACATATCCGGTGTGGACCGCCTCGAGGAAACCGGCGAGGCCGGCCAGCGTTCCGGCGATGACGAAGCTCACCAGCTTGTAGCGGGGCGTAGGAAAGCCGAGCGCCCGGGTGCGGCCCTCGTTGATGCGAATGCCTTGCAGAACCTGTCCGAAGGGCGCGCGCAAGATGGTGGTCAACAGCGCGTAGCCGGCGAGCAGAGTGGCGAGCACGAAGTAATAGAACACCATCGGGTCGTCGAGATCGAACAGCAGCCAATCGCCGACGGCGGCGACCGGCCGAAAATTCACGAACAGACCGTCCGAGCCGCCGAAAGCCGGGCTTTCGCTTAAAAAGTAGTAGAGCATCTGGGCGAAGGCGAGGGTGATCATAATGAAATAGATGCCTGACGTGCGCACTGAAAACCATCCGATGACCAGCGCGGCGGCCGCTGACGCGGCAAGGCAGGCGGCCAGTGCGGCCCACAGGCTTACCGGTTCGGTTTCGGGTGTGATCATCGCCAGCACGTATCCGGCCAGACCGAAAAACGCGGCGTGGCCGAAGCTCACCAGACCGGTGTAGCCCACCAGCAGATCGAGGCTGAGCGCGAACAGCGCGAGGATCATCAGCGTGAGCGCCAGATCCACGTAGAATTCGCCGCCCACCCATGGAAACGCGGCGAGCAGTGCGAGAGCGATCAAGTGGAGCAGGACCGGCGCCGGCGATGCGGTCATGGCGCACGGCCGAACAAACCCTGGGGCCGCCACAACAGCACCAGCGCCATCAGCGCGTAGATCACCATGGACGCGAAGTCGGGAACCAGCACCCGCCCGAAAGTGTCGGCGAGACCGATGAGCAGGGCACCGATGAACGCGCCCTTGACCGACCCGATGCCGCCGATGACAACGACCACGAAGGAAATGATCAGCACCCGGTCGCCCATACCCGGATAGACCGAGCTCACCGGCGCGCCGATCATGCCCGAGAATGCCGCCAGCGCCACCCCGAGGGCGAACACGATGGCGAATACCCGGCCAATGTTGATGCCCAGTGCCGAGGTCATTTCCCGGTTGGACGCGCCGGCACGGATCATCATGCCGAGCCGGGTACGAGCGATCACCAGCCACATGCCGGCGGCCACTCCCAGGCACACCGCAGAGATGAACAACCGGTAGACCGGATAGGCCTGGTTTTCGGTCAGCGGCACCGACCCGGCCAGCATCTCCGGCACCGGCACGCCATGAAAGTCGCTGCCCCACAGGATCTTCTGGGTCTCGTTCAGGATCAGGATCAGGCCGTAGGTAAGCAGCACCTGATCCAGGTGGTCGCGGTCGTAGAGCCGGGCGATGAGCAGCCGCTCGATTACCAGACCCACGGCCACCGCAATGGGAATGCCGAGGAGTATCGCCAGGAACAGGTTATCCGTCAGCCCCACCAGCCAGTAGGCCAAATAGGCACCGATCATATAGAACGCGCCGTGGGCCAGATTGATGATGCCCATGATGCCGAAGATCAGCGTCAGTCCGCTCGCCACCAGAAACAGCAGCAAACCGTATTGGACGCCGTTCAGCGCCTGAACCAGGAACTGAGCGAGGTCCATTCTCTACGTTACGTGTCCAGCTTGCATCCGGTGGCCGGGTCCTCAAGGTCTCGCGACGCCACTCCGAGGATCTTGTTCACCCCGCCTTCCACCTGGCGGAGATAGATGTCCATGATCGGATTATGGGCCTCGGACATGCGCCACGGCCCGCGCGGGCTGTCCGGCACCTCGGCGGCGCTGAGCGCCTCGATCATGGCGGGGCTGGCGTCCGCGCCGGTATCGCCCTCGGTCGCGTCGATGGCCTGGAGCAGCAGGCTGCCGGTGTCGAACCCCTGAACGGCGAACACGTCGGCCTCTTTGTTGTAGGCCTTCTTGTACGCTTCCAGGAACATCCGGTTGACCGGCGTGTCCAGGGTGCGGGCGTAGTGCAGCGTGGTCTTGATGCCCTCGGCCGCCGCGCCCTGGCCCTCCGTCAGTCCCTCGGTCAGGAAGCCCGGCCCATACAGCGGGATACTGTCCTTCAGGCCCGCCGCCGCGTAGTCCTTGACGAACTTGATGGCGCCGCCGCCGGAGAAGAACGCCAACACGGCGTCCGGCTTCAGCGCGGCGATTTCGGAGAGGTGTGCCTGGAATTCCACGTCCGGGAACGGCACCCGGATGTCCTTGATGACGGCACCGCCGAATTCCTTGAACAGCTCGGTTCCGGCGGCCATGATCTCGTTGCCGGCGGCATACTTCCAGGTCATGGTAACCACGGTCTTGTGGCCGTCGTCGGCCATTACTTGACCGCAGGGATAGCAGGTCTGCCAGTTGCTGAAGGACGCCCGGAAGATGTTGCGCGCGCACTGCCCCCGGGTCAGCGCGTTGGCGCCGGCGTTGGGGATGATCATAATCGGTTTGTCGCGGCCCGCAACCACCTGGGCCATGGCCAGGGCCACGCCCGAATGCACCGGGCCCACCAGGAAATCAACCTGATCCTTGATCACCAGCTTCTTGGTGTGGCGAGGCGCCTGCGGCGGCGAGGCTTCGCTGTCGATGGCGATGTATTCCACCGGCCGCCCGCCGAGGGTGCCGCCGGCCTGCTCGATGCGCATCTTCATGCCGTTGGTGATGGCCTCGCCGAGCGAGGCGTAGGTGCCGGAGTAGGGCAGCAGAATGCCCACCTTGACGGGCGCCTGGCCGCCGATGGCAAACCGGGTGGGCACGAAGCCCGTGCTGGCGATGGCGCCGGTGGCCGCCGCGCCGGCGAGAAAGCGGCGCCGGGACGGACGGGCGCGGGTTGTATCGGTCATGTCTCTGTTCCCCACGGACCCATGGTGGTTTTTTGGTGGCGCCGGATTGAGCGATCGGCGCTTTCTTTTACTTAAGGCAAGGCCCGTCCGCTTGTCACCCGGGAAAGGAGGGTAAAAAGCAGGATGGCCGCATCTGTGCAGGGGGAAGGAGGGGGGGGTGTTAATCAAAAAGTCGATATCAATCCCTTGCACAGTAGATTATCTTATACGAATTGCCATGCTGCCGGTCTACAATTAATGAAAAACAATAGCTTACAGAGAGAAATCATATTGTAATCAATTAATTGAGATATAACTATTTGATTTTGTGGAAATATTTAGTTATAGAAAACTCATCAGCTACCCCGGTGTTCCCGAACGGTTGTCAGTTCCGTAGCCGTCATCGCGAGCCGAAGGCGCGGCGATCCAAAACCTCCGCTGACATACTTCGCATTTCTGGATTGCCGCGTCGCTACGCTCCTCGCAAAGACGAGCCTTAGCGGATTTCCCTTCTCCCGCACGCGGGAGCCGGCGAGAGCGAAAATTCATTGATCACTGCCAACTTCCTACCACCCCGCTGCGGCCGTAGCAGTTGCTATTGCAGCCAGAAAATTCCAGGAGCTTGGGAACTCGTGACCGCCCAGCTAAGCCAAGCGGGCTCCGTTGACGGCGACGAGCCGGAGCGCGGCTCGGCGGCGGGAGGCGGGACTGTATTCGACCGGCTCAAAATGCCCGATCCGGCGGCCGTCGCCGCC
>CAKZLS010000025.1 GCA_937127205.1 uncultured Rhodospirillales bacterium | reverse complement strand
CCTGCCGATCACACGGCCCTGTTTCTGGCGTATGCTTGGTTCCAATCCGCCGAAAATTCCGGGCATGGGGAAGCGAGCTACGCCAGGATCGCCACGGAATACGGGTTGAGGGCCGTCCTCGGCGATGACGAGTACCGCCAGGCTATAGATAGCGTCCAGGAGTGGACAAAGGATTCAACTTCGCAATCCCCACCGCAGTCGATCGCGGCCGCCTCTATTGACACCACTCCGGCGGCCCCGAACCCGGCAGACATGGAAGAGCCCATCGAGGCCTTTACCGAGCTGGCGGCGGGAGACGAGGATCGCAGTTCGGCGGATGGTGTTGCCGAGACAACCGATGCAAATCCCGACCTTACAACGGCGGTCCAGTCCGACAATGCCGTACAAATGGCCGCCCTCCCGCCAAGCGACCCCACCGACACCGCCGCGGCCGCCGGTCCCACAATCGAGGATCTGCTCACCCGCGGAACGTCCTTTCTCGATGCGGGCGACTTGGTGTCCGCTCGCGGATTTTTCAAAATGGCCGCCGGGATGGGAAGCGGCGAAGCCGCTATGTTGGTGGGCGTGACGTACGATCCGGGATATCTGGAATTGATCAATGCGGTTGGTCTGCGCCCGAACTTCGAACAAGCGGAAGCCTGGTACCTGAAAGCCATCGACATGGAGAATGACGAGGCCAAGTCGAGGCTGCAGACACTTAAAGAACGGCTCGTGCAACGCGAACAATAGTCGCACGCGGCACAATTTCTTCCTCATACTGTAGCCACTTTCCCGCGATACCTAAAATTCGGCCCACGATACCTAAAATTTGGCCCACGATACCTAAAATTTGGCGTGGCAACCGACCGGCGCCTTAATCAAGGCGTGCTGGTTGTTCGGCAAGTCGGCCTTGCTCGGCTCGCGACAGTGCTTGGTTGGTGGTGTGTCGCAAAGAGTGGGTAGAAATCGCCCGCAGATTTAGATACATCTAGGATTATACTAACGCTACATATGCAACGACACTGTCCGCGGAGAAAGCGAAGTGAACATGAGTGCCCGAGTGCTATGCTTTCTTGCTGTGGCTGTGCTTTGTGTTGGTGGGGCGACGAGCTTGGCGTATGCCGATACGTCGCCTATGGACAATATTCGTTCGCTTTGGGCCGAAGCCCGCAAGGGTAACGAGGATGCCGCGTATCGCTTGGGCGAGCATTACGAAACCCGCTACTGGTTGGCCGAGCGCGAGCCGGAAATTCGTGGCAATCCAGCGGATTTGATCGTCGCGTACGCCTTGTTCCGGATCGCTCAACGGTCCGAGAGCCTCGATTCACTTTATGGCCGAAACGAAACTGAGTTTCGGCTGAAACGGATCCTTGGCGAAGAGGTGCTCGTGGCCGCTATCGCAGCCTTGCCGGAATGGATGTGGCCGCAAGAATCGTCGCCGAAGCAGGAACGCAGATTGAACGCGCCGGGACCCGGTGAAGCGGCGCGCATCGAGGCTTCCGTCGGCGAGTCTCCCAGCCAGCAGACGGTGAATGGGAAACCGCATGCGACGGCAACTACGCAGAAACTTGCGGTGCCGCCGGTAACACAACCCTCCCTGGAAGCCCTTATAGACAAAGGGAATTCACATCTCGATGCAGGAGAACTGGAACCTGCGCGCGGCTTTTTCGAACGCGCTGCCGAACAGGGAAGCGGTGAAGCGGCGATGCTCGTCGGCATGACCTTCGATCCACATTTTTTGGAACCCCTGGGCCTGATGGATCCGGGTCCCGACGCTCGGCGGGCGACAATGTGGTACTTGAGAGCCATCGATCTCGGCAATGAGGAGGCGAAGGCACGGGTGCAGACGCTTAGTCAATGGATCGACAAGCGTACCCCATAGTTCTGTCCCATGGTTCCGTCGATAGGTACCAGCATTGCAGCCAGCACGCGTTGGGCGTTTTTCGCGGATTTCGATCGGCGGGCAAGAGCCTTCGATCGACAACAGCGGCGTCAATCAGGCGCCCGCAAGCATCCTTGCGCAAAGAAAGCCTGGCGCCGCGCCCGTTCCCGCGCCTGGCCAGGTGGATGCCCCCGCCATGTAGAGACCGCGCACCGGAGTGGCGTAGCGGGTGAGACCAAAGGCCGGGCGGAACAATAAAGTCTGATCCAGGTGATAACTGCCAGCGACCTGGTCGCCGCCGACGAGGTTGGGGTTGTCTTTCTCGATGTCTACGGGGGACAACACGCATCGCCCAAGGATTTTCTCACGAAGGCCAGGCGCGTAACGCTCGATGGTGTCAAGGACCCGCTCGGCATAGAGCTCCTTGACGGCGTCCCAATCATCGCCCTCGATGGTTCCTGCGGCATCGCCGGCGATGCGCGCCGGAAGGGTACGGGCCTTGATCCAAAGGACGTGCTTGCCATCGGGCGCGCGCGTGGGATCCACGGCCGTCGACTGGCCAACAACGATTACGGGCTCCGCGGGGAGCAGCCCGTCTAGCGACTGTTCGTAGGCCCGCGCCATATGACCGAGGCTCGGAGCAAGATGGACATAGCCGAACGCGCGCAGCGCCGGGTCGGGCCAGTTGGGGAGATCGGAGACGGCAAGATGGATCATCATTGTCCCCGGTCCGGACCGGAGATCGGCGGCGGCGGCGCACCGGTGATCTTGCAGGCCGTTTTCCACCAGCCGGCCAAACAGTTGGCGGGGATGGAGATTGGCGATCACCGCGCGCCGCGCCCTTAGTTCGCGGCCATCAGCAAGTCGAACTCCGGTGACACGGCCGTTATCGACCATCACACGTTCCACCTCCGCGTTGGTCATGATGGTCCCGCCCTGAGCCTCGATGGCGCCGCGCATGGCCTTGACGATGGTGTCGGCGCCGCCCTGACCGAGGCTCAGGCCATTCAGTTGATCAATCATGGATTCCAAATACGGAAACGCCGCGCCGCCGGCGATGTCCGGTGC
>CAKZLS010000024.1 GCA_937127205.1 uncultured Rhodospirillales bacterium | reverse complement strand
GCTTAGTTTCTCAACAGAGTAAAGAGAATTCCGACCTCTCCCAACAGCTTTAAGGTAAAACCGCAGCACATCGCCATAGCCGCTCCATTCAAGCCGTGCGTTGTTACTAGAAACAATGAGGCAACCAAAACTGCCGCTGTGGCCACTGCCGCGAGCGCGGCTTGGCTCCGAAAGCTTCTTGCTGCCGTGATAGCTGAGCCCGTCACGCTTGATAGATAGAGGATTGCTGCAGAAACCATGATCCAAACGAACAGGTCATTATAGGCCGCGTAAGCCGGCGTATATAGGATGCTCAGAACCAGTGGCCCAATTGCCCAGGCCGCCACGATACCCGCGAAACCGACGACCAAGGCAATCACAATGACTTTCCCGAGCAACTTGACAAATTGCCTTTGGCTTTCCACGAAATAGCGAGCGAGCCTGGGCGTTGCCGATTGCGTCATGGCACTGACAACGGTCGAACCCGCCGTGATGAAGGCTGCGATGGCAACGAAATAACCGAGCTTTGCTTCACCAAGCTCACCGACAATGACGTATCGCGGAATGTTAATGCTGAGAAGGTTTAGGGCGGTCAAAATCCCGAGAGGAAGGGCGAACACGAACAAAGCTCTCATGCCGGCGGCACGAAAGCGGGGTCTGAGAGAACCTGATCCCGTATCGCTGCGTTGCAATGCACGAGCCTTGGACGCATCAAATAGAATAAATATAAACGACCAACTGACGAGATAGGCGGCGGTCCCAAGAACAACAGATTCCGTTAAAAATAAAATTATGGTCATCAATACAACAGCACTCAGACTCCGCAAAATTAATGACTGCGATATCGTCTTCATATGTTCTCGGCGCTGCAAAAGTCCGTACATGCAGTCGCTCATCGATTCGAAAAATTTTGCAAAACCGTATATGCAGATAATTATTGCAGTGCTTGGATTAGTACTTGCCATTGCGGCAATCGCCGCCACCGACACAATGGCCAAACTCGATGAAACCAGCCTCAGCGCCAAGTATTCTGCGAATGGGGTTTCGCCGCGCACATCGGTCATGAGCACGGATCTCAGATTGAGGTTGGCGAGCGCGAAGACCGGGCCGGCGATCGCTATCGCGAGCGCGAACTGACCAACGCCTTCCGGGCTCGTCAGCTTGGCAAGCACCATCAGCACGCCCAACTGGCAGGCTGCATAAACCGTGTTGCCGACAAACGTCCAGCCGATGTTCTTGGTCAGAGATATCCCACTCATGGGCGCGTATGTTTCACTTCAGTCACCGAACGGCCGTGATCCATTTCGGGCGAACGCGTGTCTCTGGGGGGCAAGCTATCGGATGGCGAGAATATTTTTGCGGTCTTAATCGCGGGTCGGTATTTAGCGAGAAAAAAGTGGACTACATATGGTAATATACTAGCGAGGTTTTTACCAGTCGGTTGCAGTCTCCTTAGGCACGAATTCACAGGGACATCTGACTGACGATTTCTCT
Organism: uncultured Rhodospirillales bacterium; assembly: GCA_937127205.1. Classification (GTDB taxonomy): domain Bacteria; phylum Pseudomonadota; class Alphaproteobacteria; order Rhodospirillales; family Defluviicoccaceae; genus CAKZLS01. The sequence goes on along the minus strand of CAKZLS010000024.1, from coordinate 7,400 downwards.
GGCCGACGAGATCGTTGCGGTAAGACAAACAGCTGGTCAGTCAAGTAAGGCGCACATCAACTGCCGAAACGGTTTTTTTACGGAACGCGACATACACTGGCGAATACAGAAAACTGTGTGGAGAAAGCGGATAATTACAACGCGACGAGGCGCTCTACGGGCTGCGGTTGGCGGCGGCATTTGCGCCATAGAAAGCATGACCGCGGGCCGCTTGGTTTTCGGCGCGGAAAAGCCTTCACTGGAAATGTCAGCGGCGGGGCGGGGCGCACTGCTGAATCCACGACTGGAGGCGCTGGACATACCACCGCTGTTCGTGACCGCATTCATCGACCCCGCCATTGCCGCTCAACGCGGCCAGGAGGCGCTGGTCGCACGCTACCCATTGGCTCTCGTCCCTCAAGACAATCATGAGAAGTCGATTACATGGAAAGATCGGGTTAGAAAGCACAATAGCCGTATCATTCTCCTCGGCTATCAACAGGTAGCGCACGAGACGACGGTTCCAGGTCCCGGTCATCGCATCCTGCGGGGCGCCAAAGACACGTATATTCGGTATCCGAGCGGGCGGGTTCCCGACATCGCTCGCCCGCCACGGAAATGGCCGCTGTTCGACTACCGGAAAGCAGAGTGGCAGGATGCCTTTCTGGAAGCATGCGCTGCCGTTCTGAAGTCCTACCCGTATGCTGGATTATTCCTGGACAATTGTACGGTATTTAACGCCCATCACCCTGATCCGATTGTGCGGGAGCAATTGCGTGAGGCCCTGCAACAATCGCTTATCGAACTGCGGCGAATGTTTCCGGACACGATACTCATTGGGAATTCGTCGCGCCAGTGGACCGGATTGAACGGAGAAATGAATGAGGGGCGGCTCAAAGCACTCAGAAAAGAAGGAAAGTCGTTTTCTGGCCATGCCCAACCCGAAATGGATTTATTCATGACATATTTAAAATCGCCGAATGATAATGACTTGTTGAGAAAACGGCTAAAGGCGGCACTACGGAACGGCTTTATGTTTGGAGCAGCAGTAACCCCTCAGAAGGTGTTGTGGTTTGATGAATTTGATGAAGTAATAGACGCGTATGCAAATGCGTAATTTTTTATGTTAGAGCATTCTCTTTTATCAACATTCCCCAAAAGATAATTCTTGCGTATTCTCCACTGCATTCATTCCCTTTACGGTGGCGGTGCCGAACGCCAGCTTTGCCTTCTTGCCGGTGCGTCCGGAGCCGCGGGAATGGAGTGCGCGATCTTCTGCGTGGATGCAGGGGAGCAAGCGTCCGACTTCGAAGGCGTACAGATTTTTGAAAGCAGACAAAAAAATTCTAGGGATTTCAAAGTATTTAGAGAAATCCATTACGCCACTCAGACCTTTATGCCGGACTTGGTTCATGCTTGGCTGCCGGCTTCGATCACCGTGCCGGCCATGAGCGTAGCCGCTTGGAAACAAATCCCGTCGATCGTGTCTTATCGCAACGAGCAGCGTTTTAGGCGGGCGGTACATTTGGCAGAATACTTGGCGGCCTGTTTTTTGGCCCATGGTGTCGCCTCCAATACCGCGATCGAGAGATCCAGCTGGCCCTACCGAAGCCTCTATCGGAGAAAGCGGGGGTGCTTGATCCGCAACGCTGTTCACCTTCCTCACGAGCCGGCGGAAGGTAACGATGATCGACCCACGCTCCCCAATCCGGACAAGCCGATAACGCTTCTCTATGTGGGACGCCTGACCAAGCAAAAGAATTGGCAGTGCCTGATACGAGCGCTGCCCCTTATCGCTCCCCAATATGACCTTCGATTAACGGTCTGCGGTGATGGCGAGGACGAGAACGATCTGATTTCGCTCATCGCGGAACTGGGCATATCGGATCGGGTCGACATTCTCGGTTATCGCGCGGACGTGTACGATATCATGAAACAAGCCAATTGGCTGGTCATGCCGTCGTGGTATGAGGGAATGCCCAATGTTTTGATGGAGGCCCTGGCCATGGGTTTGCCGTGTCTGGCTTCGGATATCCCCGCTGTCCGGGACGTAATCGACGGCCAGCGCTGTGTTTTGACCTTTGATCCGCATTCTCCCGAGAACCTCGCGGCGCTTATTGACCGGGCACTGAACAATGCGGACATGCTGGAAACGTTGAGAGACAACGGGTTGACCCTCAGCAAGAACTTCTCCGTTGAACATATGGCGCAGCAATATGCACAATATTACAAAGAAGTTGTTGCGAATGGTTGATCAGATGAGCAGTGCGAGAAACAAAGCCCCGCTAGGGTGCGCGTGACGAAACTTAGAATACGATGAGAATCTTACTCAACTTTATTCCGCTGAAATCTGGTGGCGGCCTTCAGATCGGCCTCGATTTTATTGCTCAGGCCAAAAAATTGGGAGGTGCACACCACTGGTTTGTGGTCGCGAGCAACGGAACGCCCTTCGAAAGCATGGAACCCACGGCGAACGTCAGTCTTGCACGGCTGGTTGGCGCCGAGCCGGCGAAGCGCCTGTGGTTCGAGTATGTGGAGTGCCGCAGCGTGATCCGAAAGTTGAAACCCGACGTCGTGTACACCCAGTTCGGCAACCATTGGCCGGGTGCGAAAGTGCCGCATGTGATCGGCTGCGCCTATTCGAATTTAATGTATCCCGAGATGGATTTCTGGGACGCGTACCCGGCGCGCCAGAGGTTCACACGACGCCTGATTGACCGGTTCCGGCGCCATCGGTTGATTGCAGCCGACGAGGTTGTGTTCGAAACTCAAGACTTGGCCGAAAGAGCCATTCGCTACCTGGGTCTGGATCCGAAACGCGTCCACACCGTGCGTCCGAGTGTCAGTTCCCTGGTCCAGCCGGGGCAAACCCACGAGGAGACGGCGGCGCGTTGTTCCCTCTTGCCGCCAGGCTACCGGTTGGTGCTTATTTCCGGATTTCAACTCAACAAAAATATCATGCTGCTTCCAAGGATTGCCGAAAGACTGAGAAACCACCATGGGATGGAGGATGTCGTCTTCGTAACCACATTGCCGCCGGATCACCCCGGCACCTTGAGGTACCTGGACAAAGCCGAAGAACAGGGAGTGGGCTCCATGGTCTTCAATATGGGCCCGGTCCCGCAACAAGGGTGCGCCGAGGTCTATGCTGAAGTCGACGCGGTTATCCTGCCGACTCGGCTCGAAAGCTTCAGCAACACCATCGCGGAGGCTTGGTCCATGCGCAAACCGCTGTTGATCAGCGATCTCGACTGGTCGCGCGGCGCCTGCGGCGATGGCGCGATTTATTTCGGTTACGACGACCCGGAAGACGCGGCGCGCAAGATCGTTCAAATGCGACGGGATGCAACCGCGGTGGAAAATCTGATCGATGCCGGCACCGCGATGCTTGCGACGTATTCCACTTCGGAGCAGAGATTCCTCGAGTATTTATCGATCATCGAATCCAGGCACCGGCGTGAGATCGGCGACGATCCCGCCGACGATGGCTCGGTGGCCTCCATCGTTCAGGCTACACAATGACGATGGCTGGCAAGAAGGGAGCCCTGCATGCATTCCTGGTGGTTTCCTACGAGGCGGTCATGCAGCTGCTTTTCGCGCTCCCCCGCTACCCGTTCTGCAATTGGGCCAAAGCGGCTTTTCTGAGGGCCAACGGCGCACGGATCGGCCGGCGCCCCACATTCTATCCCGGTGTCTGGATCACCCCCGGCAGAAATCTGGTGGTCGGCGACGACGTTGATTTTGCTAAGGGGGTCCTCGTTACCACGGGCGGTGGCGTCGAGATTGGCGACCGTACGCTGATAGGCTACGGAGCACAGATTCTATCGGTAAATCATGGCATTCCGGCGGGACGGGGCCGGATTTTCGATGCCGGACATGAGCCCAATCCGGTGCGGGTGGGCAAGGACGCCTGGATCGGCGCTACTGCCCTACTCATGCCGGGAGTCACCATTGGCGATGGCGCCGTCGTCGCGGGTGGCAGCGTGGTCACGAAATCGGTTGAGCCCTACGCGATCGTCGCCGGCAACCCCGCCCGCCTGGTCCGTCACAGGCATTAATCCCCTTTCGCGCCCGCTAGCGCGCCGCCGAATGCGGCGGTTTGTCGGAAAGCAGTATGATCCCGTAGAAATACCTAGTCGATGGGGAGCATGTGGCTCTCAATCAAGGAGGACTGGAATTTTGCAAATTTATTGACACCATACTGGAATTTATACATGAACACCATCGGTGAGCTCTCGCGCCGGAAATTCAAGGTGCGATTATGCGGCCTTTTTTAGTCACCTCTGTATTCATTTGCTTTTGCTTTACTGGCCATCTGGTAAGGTGAAATAAGCTTAATTCTCTAAAGGGAACTTTATGGGTAAGCGTGTCATTCTTATTATTATCGGTATCGTCATAGTACTGGGGATCGGCTTTGCGGCGGGCGGATACACCGGCACTTGGTTCGGCTATCGCGTTGCCGAAAACAAGTATTGCTTCGACACGCGCGTATTTCGGAGACAATCCGTTACGATGGCCGTGGAAGAGATGTTGGGAATAAAGGACTTCCGTTCTCAGACATGCCAGGACAAGTGGGTGTCGCTGGTGGTCTATCCGGATACCACAGATGGCTTCTTTCTTGACGTGGGATCGGCCAGCGGCGAGGTCATCTCCAATTCCAAGATACTCGAGGATCGTGGCTGGAAGGGGATTTGCATCGACCCGTTTCCGAGCGACATGGAAAATCGAAGCTGCGCGCTGTTTGAAGATGTTATCTTCAGCCGGAATGGTGAAAAGGTCGAGTTTCGTGTCGCTGGCGACCTTGGCGGCATAGGCGCGTTCATGGACCGCTGGAAGGATCACACTGAGGAAGCTGAGGTCGTCGAGTTCACCACGGTGACCCTGGATGAAATTCTCGAACGGGCCGGCGCGCCGGAGTTCATCAACTATATGAGCCTCGATATCGAGGGGGCCGAGCTGGAGGCGCTTAAAGGCTTGTCGCTCTACCGCTACAGGTTCGGCGCCATTACCATCGAGCACAACTTCGAGGAGCCGAAACGGACCGAGATCCGGAAACTGCTCGAGGAAAACGGATACACCCTTGTCCGCAACATTCAACAGGATGACTGGTTCTTGAACAACCAACTGCTCGCCGAACGCGGTGGCTTGTTGGCGAGCGGGCGCATCCCCAAGCGCAAGTAATTCAATACCCGGGATTATGGCTGTCCGCGTGGCCGGCTACGCTCGCCGCGCGGGCAATGCCCGTGGAACCGGCGCATCCAGGCATTCTTGGATGACGACACCCGCCTTCGCCGCAAAATCCACAAAGCCGGCGCTTTCCGCCAGGGCCTCAGCCGCATACGACAGCAGCGATGCTGCCGGAAGTGTAATAAAGGCTTCCATCTCGCCAGCTTCGTTTACCACCTGCATTCCGGCGCGGCCCGCCAGCCGGCGCATTCCCGTATTCTCAGCGAGGTAATTGACAAAGGCGCGGGTAAATCTCCGGTTACGCGACCACAATATGGCGCGGGTCATCAGCGCCGTGCCGATGCCGGCCCGCCGGTAAGCCGCATCCACGGTGAAAGCAAGCTCAACCGCCGATCCGCGAAGAATCGAAATATGGACGGCGGCAATGACCTCAAGATCCGTTCCCATTTGCGCCAGAACCCGGGTCCGCCGCAGATCGATACCGTCAACGAAAGCCTGAATCCGTTCATCATCCAAGAAAGCGCCGAACCGAAGACGCCGGTCGTCGGCTCCCAAACACAAGAGATGGTCGCGATACTTGTGGAGTTCGAACGGCATCAGCATGCGAATAGAGGACATGACACAAAGCTCCTTGCCTGGGGCGCACCCGCCGGGGCACCCGCGCGGTCTTGACGACCGACGCGCGGCCCGCCTCGGCGGTAGATCCGCGATCGGGATGAAACGGTTCGGGTTTCATAGGGAACGTGTGGCTTGCGGCCTAGATCGCGCCTTGAGGCCCACCCTTGATCACAGCGTCCGAGCCATTGTGTTTTGATTCCATCGAGCGGCGAAATGGGCGAACCATCGCGGCACCGAGGCGTTTGAGAAGATCAACGGTGGCTTCAGCGCGCATCTGTCTTGCCCGCAGCATGATATTATCAAGGGTCTCGGGGGTCACATCCGAGCGGCTCAGGCTGTTATTCATTGTATCACGAGGGAGTCTTGTTTCTTCGGCAGGTGTGGTGTTGTGTCTCATGGGAGACCTCCAATAATTACGGATGCCTCCTCCCCAACGGGTTTTTCTTGCTGTTGACGGTGATATGAGCGCTCAACGCGTAACGATCAAGACGCGAATGCCGCAATGCAGCATTGCGTTTTCAAGCGTTGCGATGCTGCAACACGGTTCTCTCTGATTGCAAACCGAGCCCGCCGCACGTGCATCCGTGATATAGAGACAGCCGAATCCAGGCTTCAACCGGTACCGGCTCCAGACATGCGGCTTCTCCACACGGCGGATTGGCACCTCGGGCGGGTCTTCCAGCAGGTCAGCCTGCTCGAGGACCAGCGCGCGGTGCTCGATGGCGTGTTCGAGCGTGTGGTCGAGTTGGCGCCGGACGCGCTGATTGTCGCCGGCGACGTGTTCGACCGCGCCAATCCACGCCGCGAAGCCATCGACGTGTTCGACCGATTTCTGGGTCGCGTCTACAGCGAGACGGCAGCGGCGATCGTGGTGATCGCCGGCAATCACGACGCGCCCGAGCGAATCGGCTACGGCGGCGCGCTGCACGATCCGGATCGCGTTCTCATCCGGGGCCCCATCGATCGAGGCCTAGCGCCGCTGCTGGTGGAGGACGCCCATGGCCCGGTGGCCATTTCAGCGCTGCCGTTCGCGGGTCCCTTTGCCGCGCGCGAGCACTTCGGCGACGATGAGATCCAAACGCCCGAGGATGTGCTGCGACGCCAAGTGGACGAAGCGCGCGAGCGGGTCCCGGCCGGCGCCCGCTGGGTCATCGCCGCCCACGCCTTCGTTCAAGGCGGCACGGCGTCGGAGTCCGAACGCGCACTGGATATGATCGGTACCATCGAGACGGCATCCTCGGCGGTGTTCGAGGGCGCCGACTATGTGGCGCTGGGGCACCTCCACCGCGCTCAATCCGTCGGCGCGCTTCATATCCGCTATTCGGGCTCGCTCATGCGCTATGGCTTCGACGAGGTGGACGTCGAGAAATCCATGACGCTTGTGGACCTGGATGCCGGCGGAGCGCTGGATATCCAGGCAATTCCGCTGGCATCCCCGCGCACGCTCCGCGTGGTGGAGGGACTGTTCGACGACATCCGTAAGGCCGGACCGGAGGGCAATCCGGAGGACTTCGTCAAGGTTCGTTTGCTCGATACGGGATCCATTCCCGACGCCATGAATATGCTCCGCACCGTCTATCCCAACGCCGTTCAGATCGAATGGGCCGGGCGTCCCG
>CAKZLS010000023.1 GCA_937127205.1 uncultured Rhodospirillales bacterium | reverse complement strand
TTGCACGAACGTGTTTGGCTGGATCGGTTTACCGCACTGCTTCCGCTTAATGGTTCCATTCTCGATCTCGGATGCGGGGCCGGCGATCCCATTGCGACGTTTTTCATGGACAAGGGCTTTGCCGTCACCCGGGTCGATTTCTCGTCGGCCATGCTGGAGCTTGCGAAGGCGCGGTTTCCAGACGGCGAATGAATCCAGGGCGATATGCGCCACATTGAGCTGCACAAATAACTCATTCTGATCCATTGATCTTGCATAACCACTGTTCGGCAAAGGTGGTATCCTGCCTCCTCAATCAATCCAAACAAAACAGCAACAATACGACCCGCGAAAAACCAATCGCGGGTGTTGTCGGATGCGCATCTACGGTCCCAAAATTCGCCATCAGAAGCGTAGCACCGTTCGGAATGGAGCGCTTCCCTACCCGGTTCGGCACCATGGCTGGACATGTTTTTCGTATACTTTCCGTGTTCCTAACGCTTAGCTGGTCGGCAAATCTCCGACCGGACCCATGGGAGACGCGTCGCGTGCGAACAGCGGCGGACGTTGCATGTAGAGCGCGAGCAACCGGGAAAGCGCCTCGACCGACTCGATATGAGTTCGCTCATATCCATGAGAGGAATCGAGCGCGAAGCACAACAGCGCCGTGCGGATATCGTTGCCGGCTTCAACGGCGGCGGCGGCATCGCTGCGATACCACCGGAATACATCGCGGCTAAAGGGAATATCGTTTGTTTTGCAAAGCTCGATAAGGCTCCGGGTCAGGTGCCAGTCGAACGGGCCGCTGGAGTCCTGCATGGCGATGGTAACGCCGTATTCGCACGTGTTTTGACCTGGGGCGATTGTCCCGTTGTCGATGGAGACCAGTTCAGCCACGTCGCCGTGAAGAACATGTGACGCGCCGACGCCGACCTCTTCCGAGATCGTAAACAACAGATGGCAATCCATTAGTAAATCGATGCCGGCATCGCGGATGGATTTCGCCGCCGCAAGGACCGCCGCCACGCCGGCCTTGTCGTCAAGATGGCGTGAATTAATGAAGCCGTTTTCGCTGAATTCCGGTTGCGGATCGACAGCGATCGTATCACCGATTTCGATGCCCATGGCAGCCACGGCGGCGGGATCGTGGACTTTCTCATCCAGGCGGAATTCCAGGTTTGGCCAAGAGATGGGTTGCGTGTCCACGTCGTCATTGTAGACATGCCCCGATGCTTTCAAGGGAAGGAAAGTGCCTCTGACACGTTGGCGCTCGGTGTTGGAGGAGAAGACGGTCGCGCGCGCGCCTTCGGCGAACCGTGCCGACCACGTTCCGATTGGCACCACTTCCAGGCGCCCGTTGGGCAAGACGCCTTTCACCATGGCGCCAAGCGTATCCAGATGGGACACAATGGCCCGGTCAGGACTGTATTGTACGCCGTGCATGTCTGCACGAATGGCGCCCCGGCGCGTCAGCTTATGAGGGATGTCCAGCTCATCGAGCCGCAAACGGACGAAATTCACGATGGCATCGGTCATGCCCGACGGACTCGGGATTGCCAACATCGCCGACATCGTCTCTAGGAGGTAGGCTTGATCGATTTCGCATTTTATCATGTCCGTCATTTAGCTCTCTCGTGGGTTTTTCGCCGTTCGCTGCGCGTTTGCGGGAAGAGAAGATCAACGAAGCGTTCGGCTGTCGGCTGCGGTTCATGGTTGGCGAGACCGGGTCGTTCGTTGGCCTCAATGATCACATAGTCGGGTCCGGCGACATCTGGCACAAGAAAATCAAATCCGACAACGGGAATATCGAGAACTTCGGCTGCCTTCTCCGCCGCTTCGCGCAACTTGGGATGCAGGCTATCGGTCACATCGTGGATGGTCCCGCCGGTATGCAGGTTTGCCGTCTTTCGGACCGCGACAATCTCGTCCGACGGTAACACATCGCCCATTTCGTGGCCATGCGCGCGAACACATCGTTCTGTCTCGGGATCCAGCGGGATGCGACTTTCGCCCCGCGTCGCCGCCGCCCTGCGCCGGCTTTGGCTGACGATCAGATCGGTGATGGTCCGCTTACCATCCCCAACGATCGTCGCCGGTTTGCGCACCGCTCCCGCCACCACCTTGCCGCCGATGACGATAATCCGCAAATCATCGCCGACGACATACTGTTCAATCAGCACCTTATCGCAAAGTTTGCGGGCTTCCTTGATCGACTCGCGCACGTTGGTCAGCGAGCGCAAATCAACCTGAACTCCTCGGCCCTGTTCTCCCTGCGCGGGCTTGACAACAACACGTCCATAGCGGCTGAAGAAATCACGGATCGCCTTGTCGTCGCTCGCCACTATTTGGTCCGGAAAACCCAGTCCGGCGGCCCTCAGCAACCGGCGTGTCAATGCCTTGTCGTCACAGCGCGAAAGCGCCACCGCGGTCGTCAAGTCGCTGAGCGATTCCCGGCAGGCGATCGACCGCCCCCCCAGGACGAGCCGAAAGATTCCGGATGTCGTATCCTCGATTTCCACCCCGATGCCGCGCCGGCGCGCCTCGTCGACAATGATCTGAGCGTAGATATTCAGCACTTCCTCTGGAGACTCTCCGACAAACAGTTTCTCGTTGATCGGGTTTTTCTTTTTAACGCAGAACGTCGACACTTGGGTGAAGCCGAGCTTTCTGTAAAGCGCGATCGCATCCTCGTTATCGCACAGTACGGACAAGTCCATGAACGCGCGGCCACGCGACTGGAACCGGGCGGCCAGTGCCATGGTCAACTGCTGCCCCAAGTTTGGCAGCTGTGCTTGAGGGTCGATGGCGAGCGCCCACAGGCTCGAACCGTTCTCCGGATCACCAAAGGCTGCAACGTGGTCCACACCCATGACAACGCCGCAGATGCGGTTCTCGACCGTGTCAATCGCAACCAGGACCGTCACGGCGGCTTCGGCGGCCTCCATCACTTCCGTCAGGAAGCGTTCTCGAAGAGGTACCATGCCGCGCGCGGTGTAGATGCGGTTGATCTGCGCTTCGTCATCGTTGTCGCAGCGCGCCAGCCGAATGTGGTCGAGCCCGGTCGGTTTGATTGATGAATCGAGCGCGAGACGAAACGTGTGTGACGGGTCGAGAAAAACGAACAAGGGAGCTCGCGACAGGAGCACATGGGGCTCGGAAACATAAAAGGCCACATCCCGCTGACCCTTTTCTTCCTGCATGAGCACGCGGGCAAGCTCGGCTGCATTGCCGAACGTCTGGCTGAAGATCAGACGGCCCCACCCGCAGTCCAGCGCGACATTGTGCCGCGACCCGAGCGTTGGGGACGTTATATCCGAGAAACCTTCAATCAGGTCCTGGTCATTTTTGGGATCGAACGATGAGTTCATGTGCGCCATTCTCCGGTAACGAATGGTGAGCAATCAGACGTTGTGGGTTTGCAGCCACATTTCCAGAAGTGCGATTTGCCAGAGCTTGGACCCGCGCAACCGGGTTATGTTGGCTTTTGGATCAGCGAGCAGCTTCGCTACGTAGTCCGGTTTGAACAGCCCGCGCTCGCGCGAGCGACGGCTGGCGAAGACGTCGGAAATCATCTCGAGCGTCCGACCCTCGATATACTTCAGTGCCGGCACTGGGAAATATCCTTTCGGCCGATCGATGACTTCGGCAGGGATGACTTGGCGGGCGGCATCCTTGAGGATGCCTTTCCCCTCTTGCGCCAGCTTAAGTTCGGCGGGGACGCGGGCGGCCAATTCGACCAACTCGTGATCGAGAAACGGCACCCGTGCTTCCAGGCCCCAGGCCATGGTCATGTTGTCGACCCGCTTTACCGGATCGTCAACCAGCATCACCGTCGTATCGAGGCGAAGCGCTTTGTCGATCGGTCGGTCGGCGCCCGGCTGGGCGAAGGCGTCGGCGACAAAATCCCGGCTCCAGTCCGCGTTCACATGCGAAGGCTCGACTTCCTCTGTGAACTCGAAATGGTCACGATCGAAGAAGGCGTGAGCGTAGTCGCCAACAGGATCGTTGCTTCGCATCATCGGCGGATACCAATGATAGCCGGCGAACGTTTCGTCGGCGCCTTGGCCGCTTTGCACCACCTTGACATACTTTGCCACTGACTGGGACAATAAGAAGAAGCCGACGTTATCGTAACTCACCATCGGCTCGGACATGGCTGCGATAACCGCCGGTAGAGTGTCGAGGAGCTCCCGCGAGGGGATCAAGTTTTTTTCGTGAATGGTACCGAACCGCTCAGCGACCATGTCGGAGTATTGGAACTCGTCGCCCTTTTCGCCCCCGGCCTCCTCGAAGCCGATGGAAAATGTCCTGAGTTCTGTCTGGCCTTCCTCGGCGAGCAGACCGACGATAAGGCTGGAATCCAGTCCGCCCGAGAGCAAAACGCCAACCGGAACGTCGGCGACCATGCGTCGGCGGACGGCAAGTCGAAGAGTCGCCAGAACCCGCTCTCGCCAGTCGTCAGGCGAGAGGTTGAGATCTTCCGGGCGGGAAGTGAAATCCAAGCGCCAATAGGTATGGTCGCGACGCGTACCGTCGGCGTCGATCGTCGCTACCGTGGCCGCCGGCAATTTGCGAATGCCCTTGAGCATCGTCCAGGGTGCCGGCACCACCGCGTGGAACGTCATATAAAAATGCAACGCCGTATCATCGATGGTCGTGTCCGCATCGCCCGCCGCCAGCAGCGCCGGCAATGACGAAGCGAAGCGAAGCCGCCGGCCGTCAACACTTTCGGCGATGTAGAGCGGTTTGATGCCGAGTCGGTCCCGCGCCAGGACCAAGCGTCCGGTGTCCCGTTCGGCAATCGCGAAGGCGAACATACCTTGCAGACGTTCCACACACTCGGTGCCCCAGGCGTGATAAGCCTTGAGAATGACCTCCGTGTCACCTTCGGAGAAGAAGCGATAGCCTTTTCCCTCAAGCTGGGCGCGGAGATCTTTATAATTATATATGCAGCCGTTGAACGCGATCGACAGCCCGAGCCCGGGGTCGACCATGGGCTGCTGGGCTTTCTCGCTGAGATCGATAATCTTGAGACGGCGATGGCCGAAGGCAAGCCGACCATGAGCGAGAGTGCCGGCGGAGTCGGGTCCGCGCGGTCGCATCTGCGCCGCCATACGGGAAACAGCGTCAACGGAGGCGAGAGATCCGTCGAAGGTTACTTCGCCGCAGATACCACACATGCTCGCTCACCCTCTTCACGTGTTGCAGCACAATCAACCAGCAACTTTGCATAAGAAACGCGCAAACTAAGCCGCGCAGGCTCCCTGTCAAGCTTTGTTGCCCAAGAAACCGGCAAATTTCCGGGGAAAACCTGATTAACCCAGTGGGTCCATGCTGAAGGGTGACGCCGAATGAATCGGCGACGGGAAACGATCACCTTCCAGCCAACGCCGCCGTCAACAATCGTTTAGGGCCGATGCCACTGCCACTCATATCAACAACTGTTGCATCCAAGAGCCCGTCCGGAAACATATGGTGTGTTTTCAAAGCTTTGTGTTCGTGTTCCGGCAGGAGGAGCGACCGCTGTGATGCTGGAGCATCACAAGGGCGGTTCGACGCACCGG
>CAKZLS010000022.1 GCA_937127205.1 uncultured Rhodospirillales bacterium | reverse complement strand
ATCACCTCGATTTGTCGATCTTGGCCAATCATGAACCGCGTCGGCTCGACGCCCGGAAACGACAGGACCTTCCAACCAAACGCGCCATCGTCCTTTGATGCGGAGACCGAACCGGCAAACGGAACGAGCGTCAAGACGGTCAAAACGATCGCGCTCATCGTCACGCGAGCAAGCTCTGCAGCGGTCGTATGACTCCTCAATCGAATCGGCATCTGCCAGGTTCCTCCCCAGAAGGACGCTGCCATTGTCTATTGAAAAACGGTTTGGCGTCTGGTCCGATTACAGTCGGATCTGTTCTTTTATGTAGCGAGGGCGGGGCGGGATGAGAAATACCGCTTGAGCAACACTTTCATAGCAACCGGCTATCGAGCCGGCACTGCAACGCCGGCCCGGTGGCGGTACCGCTTCAGTGCCCGATGTCAATGCATGGTGTCGCCGCGCGCGATGGCGAGGTGATGGCGCTGGTGGTGAGCACCGGTAGCCATTAAACCGTAGAACCCGAGGGCACGGATGCGAGCAGCCTCCGCTTCGCCGGTAGCGCTGACGGTCCAGAGCACGGCGTCGTTCCCGATCTCGACGTCGGACATCCACCCGGTCCGCCTTGCGAGGAAAGGCGCGTGGGCGGGGACCATGCGTCCGGCCGCTTGGCCGCCGACACCTGTCAGGGCGATGGACATTTCCAGACCCAAAGGTATGTGATTTTCGTCTACGATGGCCCGCGTGAACAACGCATCCATGTCGAGCAAATGGCGGTGGAGCGCGCCGATGTCGACCCGCGACCAGTCGGTCGCCGGATCAGCCTCGAGAATAGCCACGATTTCGGCGATGGCGGCGAAGGTGTCCTGTCCGGGCGCGCTTGGCGTCACCGCATCGCCCGCACCCAGGTGTGGACCGCCGTGGCGCTGTTCCTTCTCCGAATGGGCGGGAGAACCACACAGGATTACACCCACGGCAACGATCGTGACCCATCGTCTCATCGACATGCTCCTATCAACTGTCCACTGCATCCTCGACTTTGCGCCCAACCGGTATATACCAACAAGCGTCGTTCTCGACTCGGATTTCGCTGCACGGCGGTGCTAATGCTTGCTGCAACTCCCAAGACCTTCGTTCTCGTTCATGGCGCATCGCATGGCGGCTGGTGCTGGCGCACGGTCGCCGAACGGCTCCGCGGGCACGGTTATTGCGTTACCACGCCGACCCTCACAGGTCTCGGCGAGCGCGCGCACCTGCTCGATGGCGTCATCGATCTCGACACCCACATTACCGACATTACGAACCATATTCGTTTCGAGGAGCTCGACGACATCGTGCTGGTGGGCCACAGCTACGCCGGGGCCGTGATTACCGGCGTCGCCAACCGGATGGCGGGGCGGATTGGCCGGCTGATCTATCTGGATGCCGTACTGCTAAAAGACGGGGAAACGGTTATGAGCCAGGCCCCCAAAGCAGTGGCGGAGCAACGCATGCAGTTCGCGAAGGAGGCCGGCGGGTTGGTCATGCCCGTTCCGCCCGCCTCCGCCTTCGGCGTGACCGACCCCGAACAGTCCGCGTGGCTAGAGAGCAAACTGACTCCCCACCCGATCAACACATACCTTACGGAACTGCGCCTTGACGGCACCACGGGAACGGACCTGCCTGCAGCCTACATCGAGTGCACCGATCCGCTCTACCGCGGTCTCGACCAATCCCACAAGCGAGCACGGCAGACCGGATGGCCCCTGCACCAACTCGCGACCGGTCACGACGCCATGATGGTCGCCCCGAGAGAGACGGCGGACTTGCTCGAGGCCATCGCCGAAAGTTGACAATCGCTTGCCTTCAAAATGGATGTGATATCAACAGTCATTCATAATCACCCACTGTGATCCATGAGCTCGGAGTTGGTCCGCCGGCGAGAGTCCTGTCATCCACCATTCATGCGGACAAGTCTGTGGAAAGCTCATTCAGTCCCCCAAAAAGTTGAGGGATAGCGAGAGAATTCATCACATTGCACAAAAAATAAGCACGCACTTCTTTACTTAGCTTACTTGTGTTTTCTGAAAATAAATTTCATATGTTCAACTCACCATGTCTAATACATTATAATAGATAGTAATCTATTGCTAGAATAAGCAGGACGTTTTCAAGGCGGGCGGCCGCCCCGATGGGTCGGCCTATACCCGTATCTTTATTCGGACCCGTTAGTATTTGATCGAACAGCCGTAGGGCCGACTGGTTGGTGTTTGTACGGCCGTGCCCGCCGCAACATCGGCCAGGGCCGCCACCACATAGTTGTTCGCGCCTTCCACATCCGCACGGTCCGCCGTGGGCCGGTCGTCGATGCCACCCTTGAACACGAGCGTCCCTTCACCGTCGATCACATACATATGCGGCGTGGTTCGCGCGTCATACGCCCGTCCGATCGTGCCCTCCGGATCGAAGAGGATGGCGGTGGGGGCCGCGCCCCGCTCCTTCGCGATGCTGTTGGCTTCCGCCGGCGACACGTGGCCCTGCTTTCCGGGCGCCGACGAAATCACCGTCAGCCAAACAACACCGTCTTCAGCGGCTTGTTTCTGCAGGGCCTGCATATTGTCTGCGCCGTAGTGCTTCATCACGTAGGGGCAATCGTGATTGGTCCACTCGAGGACCACGGTCTTGCCCTTGAAATCGGAAAGGGCGTGCGTATCGCCATTGCTATCGACGCCCATGAAAGCCGGTGCCGGTTGGCCGATGCTGGGGGCCGCCAACGCGGTATTTCCAAAACCAAGGCCGGCCCCGGCCGTCACGATGGCGGCGGCTCCGGCCGCCAAGCTCAACAGGCTGCGTCTGCTCAGAAGCGAAAGCATGATCAACTCCTCTTTTCGACAATTTGGCGGGTGGGTTTGCGAGGGACATCCTCGACAGCTTCGAGGACAAGGGATTCGGTTAGAATTTGGGGAAGCACGAGCGGTTCCGCGCGTTCATCCTTGTACACGACATATAACGGAACGCCGCCGCGGCCATAGTCGTTCAGATAGCGGCTTATCTCGGCGTCGCGGTTGGTCCAATCGCCCTTCAGGTAAACGACCCCGCGGTCAGCGAAATCGCGGGCGATCCGGTCGGACGACAGCGCCACCTGTTCGTTCAGCTTGCAGGTGATGCACCACGCGGCGGTGATGTTGACGAACACCGGCGTTCCTTCGGCGCGCAGCGCTTCCAGCCGCGCCTTGGAGAACGGCTCGGCATGTTCCGGCCAATTCGGTTGCGCGGCGTCAACGATCGTGCCCGCAGACGGCGCCGAACCCTGCGGAACGAAACCCAGGCCCAAAGCAACCGCTACCACCAGCGCCGTGGCCACGGAGCCGACGGTTCGGCCCTTGGGTCCACTCTCCCTG
>CAKZLS010000021.1 GCA_937127205.1 uncultured Rhodospirillales bacterium | reverse complement strand
AGGTTTCGGCCGTCATGAGGGCCATACGGAATTGTATCGCGGCGCGGAATACGTCGTCGACTTCCTGCCCAAGGTGAAGATCGAACTGATCGTCGACGACGACCTTGTGGAGCAGGCCATCGACTCCATTTTGCAAGCCGCGCGTACGGGCCGCATCGGTGACGGGAAGATCTTTGTGTCCACGGTGGAAGAGGCTATTCGTGTGCGCACCGGCGAGCGAGGCACCGAGGCCATCTGACGCCTCCCGCCATTCGTGATGGCCTCTCCGAAACTAACTAAGAAAAGCTCACGTGCTCCAACGTGACCGCTGCTTTTTTAAAGACAATTGAGGATCAAAGGGACACCGAAACATGGCTCTGAATTGTAAGACGCCCGCCGATGTGCTGAAGGTGGTGAAGGACAACGAGATCAATTATATCGACTTGCGCTTCACCGACCCGCGCGGCAAGTGGCAGCATTTGACCATGACATCCGACTTCGTGGACGAAGACGCCTTTGCCGACGGCATTATGTTCGACGGATCGTCGATCGCTGGCTGGAAAGCCATCAACGAATCCGACATGGCGTTGATCCCCGACGCGACGACCGCGGTGATGGATCCGTTCTCGGCGCAAGCTGAATTAATCCTGTTCTGCGACGTGGTCGAACCCTCCACCGGACAGCCGTACGGACGCGACCCCCGGTCCGTCGCCAAAAAGGCCGAGGCCTACCTGGCGTCCACCGGCATCGGCGACACGGCGTACCTGGGCGCGGAGCCGGAGTTCTTCGTGTTCGATGACGTCCGGTTCGCCGTCGAGATGAACAACTGTTTCTACGAGTTCTCATCCGACGAAGGCCCCTACGTCACCGGTCGTATCCTTCCCGAAGGCAACGCCGGTCACCGCCCGCCGATCAAGGGCGGCTACTTCCCGGTGCCGCCGGTGGATTCGTGCCAGGACCTGCGGGCCGAAATGGTCACGATCATGCGCGATATGGGCCTGACCATGGACAAGCATCACCACGAGGTGGCACCGAGCCAGCACGAGCTTGGCATGACCTTCGCTACCCTGGTGCGCACCGCCGATAATGTGCAGATCTACAAGTACTGCACGCACATGGTGGCGCACACGTATGGAAAATCGGCGACATTCATGCCGAAACCGGTTGCCGGCGACAACGGATCTGGCATGCACACCCACCAATCCATTTGGAAGGACGGCAATCCTACATTTGCCGGCTCCGGCTATGCCGACCTTTCGGATACGGCATTGTATTACATCGGCGGCATCATCAAGCATGCCAAGGCTCTCAATGCCTTTACCAACCCGTCCACCAACAGCTACAAGCGATTGATTCCGGGTTTCGAGGCGCCGGTGCTGCTGGCCTATTCTGCCCGCAACCGTTCGGCGTCCTGCCGAATTCCCTTTGCCTCGAGCCCCAAAGGCAAGCGGGTCGAGATTCGGTTCCCGGACGCCACGGCCAACCCGTACTTGGGCTTCGCCGCCATGTTGATGGCCGGCATCGACGGAATTCTGAACAAGATCCACCCGGGCGACGCCATGGACAAGAATCTGTATGATCTCCCGCCTGAAGAACTGGCGGGCGTACCGACGGTTTGCGGCTCACTCCGCGAAGCGCTCGATAGTCTCAGCGCCGATCGCGAATTCCTGAAGATGGGCGATGTGTTCACCGACGATATGATCGATGGCTACATCGATCTCAAATGGGAAGAGGTTTACAACTTCGAGCATACGCCGCACCCGGTTGAGTTCCAGATGTACTACTCGTCCTAACGCTCTCAATTTTAAAGCAAAAAAGGGGCTTCGCTCAAAGGCGAAGCCCCGTTCTTTTTGGGTGTCCGGCCAGATCGACCCGATCTGAGCGAACCGCGCTCCAAAAGCGTCAGTCGATACCCATCACTTTCCAGTTCGCACG
>CAKZLS010000020.1 GCA_937127205.1 uncultured Rhodospirillales bacterium | reverse complement strand
GCAGATGCGGGTCGGGCTGGAAGCGCGTCGCGCGGCCCGCCTCGAGCCGCACCGGCTCCAGATCGAGCGCACGCAGGATGTTGCGGTAGGCGGGATAGCCCGGACTGGCCAGTGCAACCCGGTCACCGGCGTCGAAGGCGGCGAGAAACGCGAGAATGAAAGCACCGGAGGATCCGGTGGTCGCAACCACGCGCCGCCCGTCCACGTCAACCCCGTACCATGCGCCGTAATGATCGGCGATCCGCTGGCGCAGCGGCGCGATGCCCAGGGCATCGGTATAGCCGAGCCGGTCGTTGGCAATGGCGTAGCCAGCAGCATCCAAGACCCCTTGAGGCGCGGGCGTATCAGGCTGCCCCACCTCCAAATGAAGGACATCGTGGCCCGCGGCCGCGCGTTCGTTGGCGGTCCGCATCACGTCCATAACGATGAAAGGGGCAATGGCGCCGCGCTTTGATGCCTTCCATGTCATCAGGGCAATGATTTCCCGTCCTGGTAAATCAATCTTCTCCGGTCATTGACAAGGCGTCACTCTTCTCCGCTCACTGACGAGGTGTCAGTCGGCCGTGGACGCGAGGCCGAAACCGCGTGGATCGGTAGCCGCAACGCAGCTCTCCGGGTATTCGGGGATACTCTGCGGACAGGAGATGGCGTTGACCTTTCCCGCGGACAGGATCTGCACCAGTTGGTGGCCGCGCTGGCTCAGGTTCTGCAGGTTCAAGCCTGGCATGAACTGTTCGAAATAGACCACGTCCGGATCACCGGCGCCGATCACCCGCTTGGTCGCCATGGCATCTTTGAGAGGAACGCCGGCCAACAAGGTTTCCGCAGCGACCTGCACCATGGCCACCGGCGCCGCGGCGCCGCCGGAAGCGGCGGCCGCGAACCGGAACTTCGGCGTATGGTCATTGACCACCAGCATGGGGCCAAGGGCGGTCGCGCCGCGGCCGCCTTGTCCGGGCAGGGATGCAAGCACGATCCCGGTCCCAGGCGCGACCCGCCCGGTCCCGAACAAGCTGTTGAGCGTAACCGCGCACGCGGCCGCCGAGCCGGTATTGTCGACAGCAACCATAGATGCCGCGGACGGGTTCTCCAGCAACGGTTCGACCATCAGACCCAATTGTTCGGGCGCCACGTGCCGATCCTCGCGGTAGCTGCGCATCAATTCATCGATTTGGTTATCGGCAACCAATTCCTCGACGCCGATTCCGATCAAGCCTTGGTCGTAGGCCCATCGTTCCCGTTCCGAAAAGGCACGAAGCGAGACCTCCGCGATCAGGTGCGGGCGTTCTTCCGGGGAGGCATCCTCGAACCGGTCGCCGCTATCGAGCATTGCCCACATCTGCGCCGCCACGGCGCCGCCGGCCGGCGGCGGGGGCGGAAAATGAACCACGTCGCGCCCCAGATCCAGGCGGATGGTGTCGCGCCAGATCGGCTGGTAATTCTGTAAGTCGGTGCTTTCCAGAGAACCGCCGGCCTCTTTGACCGCCTCGACAAGTTGTTGCGCCATGGGACCGGTATAGAATCGGCCCGGTCCGTTGGCCCGGATATTGGAAATCACCGACGACAAGTCGACCTGGCGCACGAAATCGCCCTCGCTGACCATTTCCTCGGTGTTGCTGGACTTAAAGATCCTGCGCATCTCGGGCTCGGCCAACAGGGCATCTTGCACTTGGTTGAGGTCCTTGCCGAAGGACCGAGAGACCTGAACGCCGAACCGGGCGAGATTTTCCGCCGGCGCGAGCAGTTGCGACCACCGCAACCGTCCAAATCGCGCATGAAGGGCAAAAAAACCCCTGGCGTTCGCCGGAACGGCCGTGGGACGGTCGGCTGCGGGCGGAATACGCGCCGGCGGCCGGGCCAGGAATTCCAGCGCGCGCGTCTCCATCTTTTCGCTGTCATAGGCGACACAGACACCACCGCCGCCGAGGCTTGCCGCCGACGGCAACGTAACGGCCATGGCGAAATACATTGCGGTGACGGCATCGGCCGCGGAACCTCCGGATGCCAGCACTTCCCGGCCGATCAGCGCCGCTTTGGGCTCGTCCGCGGCGACACCGCCGAGAAAGCCCTCGACATATCCGACGGTGCCCAGCCCCTCTTCGTCGTCCGACCCGCATCCCAGTAGAATAAGGGCGGCAAACACGGCGGCCAATTGACGCCGCCGCCAGCCACTACTACCTTTTTTAGGCACTCTTGGATCGAGATTTTTAGTGAAACCCATAATACGCACTATTGCTGCTTTATTGGCTCTGGCCTCGATCCTGCTCCCCCCGGCAGATCTCGCGGCGCAAAGACTTTCGTTTATTCGGGATACGGAAACCGAAAATACCATCCGCTCTTACGCAACACCAATTTTTGCGGCGGCGGGACTCAATCCTTCGGATGTGCGCATCTTTCTCGTTAACGACAAGCAGCTTAATGCATTCGTTGCCGGGGGCCAGAACCTTTTCATCAATACCGGCCTGATTACGACCGCCGCCAGCGCAAATCAGGTGATCGGCGTGATCGCTCACGAAGCCGGCCACATCGCCGGCGGCCATCTGGCACGGGTGCACGACGAACTTCGCAAAGCCACTGCGGAACAGATTATCGCCATGGTGCTCGGCGCCGCCGCTGCCATTGCCACGGGCCGCCCGGACATCGGCACGGCGGTTGGCGCAGGCGGCACAAACATCGCACAGCGAAGCTTTCTTGCGTATACACGGACCCAGGAAGGATCGGCGGATGCGGCGGGGTTGAAGTACTTGGACGCCACCGACCAATCGGCCCGCGGCCTCCAGGAGTTCATGGAAACCTTGAGCGGTCAGGAATTGCTGAGCACCGCGCGCCAGGACCCGTATCTCAGAACCCACCCGCTAACCGCCGATCGTATTTCCGCCATTCAGGCCCACGTCGCCCAGTCACCCCATTCCGATACGCCGCCCAATCCGGAGTACGAGGCGAAACACCTTCGCATGGTGGCCAAATTGCGCGGATTTTTGGAGTCGCCGTCGGTAACGTTGCGGCGCTATCCGGCATCGGATACCAGCTTGCCGGGGCGATATGCCCGAACGATCGCCCATTTCCGGGCCGGTGATCTCGAACGCGCCTTGACCGAAGTCGACGCCCTTATCGCCGAGCATCCCGATGACCCTTACTTTTATGAGTTAAAGGGCGAAATGCTGTTCGAGCGCGGTCGCCCCGCCGAAGCTCTAGAACCCTATGAAACCGCCGCCCGCTTGCTGCCGCGAGCGCCGCTGATCCGGGTCGAATTGGCAAGAGTGCAATTGTCGCTCAACGACCCTCAGCTTCTCGAGGCCGCCATCGTCAATCTTCGCGCCGCTGTCGCTTACGAACGCGACCGTGCGTTCGCCTGGCGCCAGCTCGCCATCGCCTACGGCCGCAATGGTCAAATGGGTGAAAGCTCCCTGGCTCTGGCGGAGGAGGCCATGCTGTTGCGCAACAAGGCGGAGGCCCGGTTTCATGCCGGAAAGGCGGAAACCTTGCTCGCCTCGGGGTCGCCCGGATGGCTTCAGGCACAAGATATCCTGCAGCAGGTCAACCGCAGGGATGACTAAATGAATGCCGCCAACTCGAAAGGCGGGTTTTTAACGATTTCGTGATACGAACATGGAAAATGGCGGGTTAATACCAACTTGCCCGCAACCGGCGTCTCGCGCATGATCGGGAGAGCCTGGATACTTCAGTTCTCGATGCAAAGGACAACGGAATGCGGTTCAAAAGGCTTTTTTCTGCCGGTTTGGCCGCGGCGGCGATTGTGGCCGCCGGGCCAGCGACGGTTTATGGCGCCGAGCCATCCTCCGCCACAAAATCCTCGGTGGGGGACGCCATGGCGCCGGAGCAAAAGGCCGCCTTCGAGGAAATGATTCGCGCTTACATCCTCGACCATCCGGAAGTGGTGGTGGAATCACTTCAGCGCTGGCAGGAGCTGCAAAAGGCGGAGAGTGACGAAAGGGCCAAGGCCGCGTTGGCCGAGCACCGCGATCTGCTGGAGAACAATCCCGCGGCACCGGTAGCCGGCAACGCGAAAGGCGACGTAACCATCGTCGAGTTTTTCGACTACCGCTGCGGGTACTGCAAACGGGTGTTCCCCGCGATCCAGGAACTGATCGAGACCGACGGCAATATTCGTTATGTTTTCAAAGAGTTCCCAATCCTCGGACCGGACTCCATGGTCGCGTCGAAGGCCGCCCAGGCGGTCTGGTTTATCGATCCGGACCGCTATCTCGATTTTCACGCGGCACTGATGGGCGCTCGCGGCGCGCTGAACGAGGCCCGCATTCTTGACCTCGCCGAAAAGGTTGGCCTCGATCGTGCCGAGGTCAAAAAAGGCATGGACGATCCACAGGTCGCCGAGACACTGGCCGGAAACCTCGGCCTGGGCCGTGCGCTCGGCGTCAACGGCACACCGGCCTTCGTCATCGGCGGCGAGCTGGTTCCTGGCGCGATCGAT
Source organism: uncultured Rhodospirillales bacterium (assembly GCA_937127205.1). Classification (GTDB taxonomy): domain Bacteria; phylum Pseudomonadota; class Alphaproteobacteria; order Rhodospirillales; family Defluviicoccaceae; genus CAKZLS01. The sequence continues at coordinate 545 of CAKZLS010000020.1, read as the reverse complement.
CTTGACGCCATGAAGGAACTGGTGGCGGAAGCGCGGCGGAGTTCGTAGCGGTTACGCGACGGCGGCGTGATCCTTGTTCTCGGAGACTCCGCTGCGGCGATCCAGCTCGGCGCGGACCCGCGGCAGCGATTCCGGATATTCTCGCTGCAGAAAATCGAGCATGGCTTCGCGCACATTGCACCGCAGGTCCCATGCCTTACCTGAATCGCTTGCGCTCATAAGCGCGCGTAGTTCCACTGTTTGCTCTTTGGCATCGGTGACCTGTAGACCGCATACCTTCTTGTCCCACAACGGATCACTCTCCAGAACACGGCGCAATTCGTCGCGGATCGCTCCTACCGGCACCGTATAGTCGGTATAGAGAAAAACGGTGCCGAGGATATCGGACGTCTGGCGCGTCCAGTTCTGAAACGGGTGCTCGAGAAAATAAGACAACGGCACCACAAGGCGCCGGAGATCCCAAATGCGGACCACGACAAAGGTGGAGCGAATCTCCTCGATCCATCCCCATTCGTTTTCGACGATCACAACGTCATCGATGCGAA
>CAKZLS010000019.1 GCA_937127205.1 uncultured Rhodospirillales bacterium | reverse complement strand
TGAGGCGTTAGGAGTGATTATGGACAAATCGAAAGAGCAAATCTGGGACGAGTGGCGGGACCTGGTGAACATGGCGCCCCGTGAACTGGAGGATTGGCTGCAAACGGAGGAAAGCCAATCCGTCGGTGACAGCAACGGGGGTGAAAGCACGGGCCATGCCTCCGGCCGCCGCATCGTCGATATCAAGCGCACCAAAAAGGATGACCTGAGCGCCGATCAGTGGAAGCACATGGCCAAGGTCGTTGCGTACATCAAACGCCATTGCGCGCAGGGCGGGCCGAAGTCCGACATGGAAACCAGTTCGTGGCGGTATTCCCTGATGAATTGGGGCCACGATCCATCCAAGCCTGACGGATGCGCGTAGCAGCATTGCACAGACATATTGGAGAGGAAAGATCGGATGAGCAGTTTCAGGAAAGGGCAAAAAGTCCAGTGGAAGTGGGGCAACGGCACGGGAGAAGGAAAGATCGCCGAGACATTCACCAGCGATGTCACGCGCAAGTTGAAGGGCTCGGAGGTAACCAGAAACGCGACGGAAGACGAACCGGCGTATTTGATTAAACAAGAAGACGGCGCAGAGGTGCTGAAATCGTGTACCGAGATCGAAGCCGCCTGACCTAGCGGATATTAACGGCGCGTCACCGGCAATGGCACTCCTCTACTATCCTGACACCCGGCCCGGAATCTCGCGGCAAAGGCGCGGACGGGGGTTCACCTACACCGCGCCCGACGGAACGCGCATCGACTGCAGCGAAGAGCGCGCGCGCATCAAGGCGCTCGCGGTGCCTCCAGCCTATGAACGCGTTTGGATCTGTCCGCTCCATGACGGTCACCTGCAGGCCACCGGTCGCGATGCTCGGGCGCGCAAACAGTATCGCTATCATCCCGATTGGACCCAGCAGCGCGCATTGACGAAATACGAAGGTCTCGCTGAATTCGGATCCACGCTGCCGCGCCTACGGCGCTGGATCGCCAGCCGGCTCAAGGGCGACGCCGGCGATCCCGATACGGCCGTCGCCGCCGCGCTTGCCCTGATCGACCGGGCGTCCTTGCGGGTCGGTCATCCCGATTACACGGCCGAAAATGGCAGTTACGCCGCAACCACACTCCGCAACCGGCACGTGGCCTTCGACGGAACCAAGGTGCTGCTGAACTACACCGCAAAGGGTGGCAAGAAGGTCCGGAAGACCATCCAAAGCCGCCAGCTTCAGCGCGTTTTGCAGCAATCGGCCGATCTCCCCGGTCATGAACTCATCTCTTGGCAGGACGACAGGGGCGATGCGCACGCGGTCCGTTCCGAGCAGATCCAGAAGGTGCTGGCCGACCTCTGCGGTGACGATGTGAGCGCCAAGACGCTGCGCACATGGAACGGCTCTCACGCGGCGTTTGTGGTGGCGCTGAACGAAGAAAAACTGACGATCAACGCCATGGCCCGCGCGGCAGCCGACCGACTGCACAACACCCCGACGATCGCCCGCTCCAGCTACATCCATCCCAAAGTCATCGACCTAGCGGAAATGGACGATGGAGAGCGCTTGGCACGATTAGGCGCCCTCAAACCCGCCATCAACCGCGAGCAATACCTTATGGGCGAAGTCGAGTTGCTCGACTATCTGAGGTAGCCGGCCGCGGTCGCCGGCTACGACCCGAGACAGGCGGTTGCATTCTGACGGCGGATGCAGCAGCTGAGCAATAATGGTGGCCCGCCGGCCTTCCTATCCACGCATCCGTCAAATGCGCAGCGCATCGAAGAGCTTCTGGAGCAACTGGATCTCGGCAATCGTTCGCTCAACAAGCCATCGTGATTCCGGAACCGATTGGCGGCATTCACTGCGCTCTCAAGGCATCGTTGCCTTCGCTACGTTGATGGTCGTGGCGCGTTAAAATACCGCGTGGTCGCCGCGTTCGACCGAGCTCTCGCCATTGATTAGGCGTTCATAAAAATCGAACAGCGTCTCGGATCCGGTCGAGGGCGTCGCGGCGGCATCGTAGCGCCCGGTAACCGGGTCGAGGACAAGCATGGATTCCGTGGCATAATACCGGCCGATGCGGGCGAGCTCGGCCTTCTCCGCCAGCGGTGGAACCACGCGGCCGAGAGTGCCCAGTACGCCCGCGACCGTGTCCAAAAAGGCCACGGGCACGTGTTTGAAGCGCGGCTCGCGGCCGAGCAAGGCGAACAGGTGCTCGCCCTGTTGTCTCGGTGTGATTGCCGGTCCCGGGCCGCCGATGGGCAGGACCCGGTTGTGGCGGCTTTCGTTATCCAGGCAATCCGCCAGATAGTCGGCGAGATCGTTGTCGCTGATGGGTTTGCAGGCGGTCAATGTGCCGTCGCCAAACACCAAAAACGGCTTGCCCCGCTTCAGCCGGTCGACCTGTCCCGACAGGGACTTGAAGAACGCCGTGGGCCGGACGATGGAATATGTGACGCCGGACTCCATCAGCGCCTTCTCGAAGGCCAGTTTGGCGTGTTGAAAGGCGAGCAAGGGTTTTTGAACGCAGATCGCCGAGAGCAGCACCATCTGCGAGATGCCGGCGGCCCGCGCCGCCGCCAGGGCGCCCACATGAGCCTGGTGATCGATGGCCCAAGCGTCCTTCGGCGCGCCCGTTCGAGACGCCAGGCAAGACACCAGGGCGTCGAAACGCTCGCCCTGAAACCCGTCACGCTCAAGGGATTCAGGGTCGGTCACTGTGCCGAACCGCACGGTCGCCCCTTCGAGCAGTCTGGCGCTGCCGTCCTGCGTCAGCGCGCCGCCCGCACCCGCCCGCGGCCGCACGAAACACGTCACATGGTAACCGCGCCTGACTAACGCCCGCACCGTCGCGCGCCCGATGGTGCCAGTGGCGCCGAGCACGAACACGCGCCGAGGAAACGCCGCCACCCTTCGTTCATCGTTTATTGAAGGCACTATCCGGTATTCCCCCCGGCACCGGGAATGGTTTCGCCCTTAACCCGGTAGCTGTTGCCGCGGAAGACGGCGACCACCCGGCCATCCTGGGCGGTGACGGTGACGTCGTAGACGCCCATGCGCGATTGGCGGACCTTTTCCTCGGCGACGGCGATAAGTTCTTCGCCGAGCCGGGCGGCGCTGATGAAATCGACGGCGCAGCGGGTGGCCAGCGACGAGGCATTCTCGGAGTTGCATGCATAGGCAAACGCTGAATCGGCGAGGGTAAAAATCACACCGCCATGGCAGATGGCGTGAGCGTTCAGCATGTCATCGCGCACGGTCATGCGCATGCGGGTGTAGTGCGGCCGGACCTCGACGATATCGATCCCCAGACCGCGCGAAACATTGTCGAGCGCGTACATGCCGGCCGAAACGGCTTCGGCCACTTGCTGTCGGGTAGGGGACTCATCAATCGTCATCGTATGCTCTCACGGGTCGGCGGAGTTCATCCAGATGGTCACCGGTCCGTCGTTGACCAGGCTCACATCCATATGCGCGCCGAACCGCCCAGTCTGTACGAGGATACCGGCTTGCGCCAACTGTCCGCAAAAATGATCGTAGAGCCGCTCGCCCAACTCGGGG
>CAKZLS010000018.1 GCA_937127205.1 uncultured Rhodospirillales bacterium | reverse complement strand
TCCGTGTGGTCCTTCCAGCCGGCCCAGTCGCCCTCAGCAAGGCCGTCTTCGATGCTGATGATCGGGTAATTACCGACCCAGTCCAGCAGCAGATCCGTAAGTCCGGCGCTGTCGAGCTTGCGGCCCTCGCCCTTCAGGTTATAGACGCCGTCTTCATAGAACTCGGAGCTGGCCACATCCATACCCAGGTAGATGTCTTGACCGGCCTTGAAGCCGGTCTTGTCGATCGCCTCCAGAATCACCTCGATGGCGGCCTCATTAGACGGCAGGTCCGGCGCAAAACCGCCCTCGTCGCCGACACTGGTCGCCAGTCCGCGGCCGTGCAACACGGCTTTCAGCGCATGGAACACCTCGGCACCGTAGCGGACGGCCTCGCGTAAGGTCGCCGCGCCCACCGGCAGGATCATGAATTCCTGGAAGTCAACACTGTTGTCGGCATGCTCTCCACCATTGATGATGTTCATCATTGGCACCGGCAGACGGTAGTCGCCATCACCCAGGTACTGATACAGCGGCAGCGACTTTTCCTGCGCCGCCGCGTGCGCGGCGGCCATAGAAACGCCGAGGATCGCATTGGCACCCAGGCGCGCCTTGTTGTCGGTGCCGTCGAGCTCGATCATGCAGCGATCCAGCTCCTCCTGTTCCGATACCTCCATCCCGGCCACCGCATCGCGCAGTTCGCCGTTGACGTTGCCGCAGGCGGTCAGCACGCCCTTGCCGCCATAGCGGGACTTGTTGCCGTCGCGCATCTCCAGCGCCTCGCGCGAACCGGTGGAGGCACCCGACGGGACCGCGGCTCGGCCGATTGCGCCATCGGCGGTAATGACATCCACCTCGACGGTGGGATTGCCGCGCGAATCCAGGATTTCCCGGGCACGGACATCGACGATTTCGGACATGGACACTTCCTCCAAGACGAGAACGAATGACGAAACGACTGTGCCGGCAAAAGCCGGAAACTCGATGCCAAGGGGCGCGGCGGCCGTGGGCCGATCAAGCAACCTTTCCGGCGCTCTGTGCCAGGGCATTCTGACGATGCCGAGCCAGCGCCGCATTGATGAACCCGCGAAACAGCGGATGGCCGTCGCGGGGCGTCGACGTGAATTCCGGATGGAACTGGCAGGCGACGAACCAAGGGTGGTCCGGAATCTCGACGATTTCAACCAGCTTCGAATCCAGCGACCAGCCGGAAAAGCGCAGGCCAGCATCCTTCAGCGAGTCGCAATACCGGTTGTTGAACTCGTAGCGATGCCGGTGACGCTCGCGGATCTGGTGTTGTCCGTAGATCGCCCGCGCCAGACTGCCAGGCTCGAGTCGGCAATTCTGCCCGCCCAAGCGCATGCTGCCGCCCATATCGGCCTCGCTGTCGCGGGTCTCCCGGCGGCCGTCGTCGGTGCGCCATTCGGTGATCAGTGCAATCACCGGATGCGCCGTGTCGCGTTGGAACTCCGTACTGTGAGCACCGTCGAGGTCGGCAACGTGGCGCGCATAGTCGATCACCGCGACCTGCATGCCGAGACAGATTCCAAGATAGGGAATGCGTTGTTCCCGTGCATAGCGCGCGGCAGCGATCTTGCCCTCGATGCCGCGTTCGCCGAAGCCTCCCGGCACCAGCACCGCGTCCATGCCCGCCAGACAGTCGGTGCCATCGCGTTCGATCTCTTCGGCGTCGATGTATTGGATGTCCACGCGCGTCGCGGTATGCACCCCAGCGTGCGCGAGCGCCTCGGACAGCGATTTGTACGCCTCGGTCAGGTCGGTGTACTTGCCCACCATGCCGATGTTGACAGCGTCGGCGGGATGCTCGAACCCTTCCAACACGCGCTGCCATTCCGACAAGTCGGCCTCCGGCACCTCCAGACGGAATTGCTTGACTACCAGGGCATCGAGTTGCTGCGCGTGCAGCAGCATCGGTATGCGATAGATGTTGTCGGCGTCCACGGCCGAGATCACGGCATTCTCTGGCACGTTCGTAAATAGCGCGATCTTGCGCCGTTCGTCATTCGGCAGGTGGTGCTCGGCCCGGCACAGCAGAATGTCGGGCTGAATACCGATCGAACGCAACTCCTTGACCGAGTGCTGGGTAGGCTTGGTCTTGATCTCTCCGGCGGTGCGGATATAGGGCACCAGCGTCAGGTGCATGAACAGCGAGTTGTCCAAGCCGACTTCCACCCGCATCTGCCGGATCGCCTCCAGAAACGGCAGCGACTCGATATCGCCGACGGTGCCGCCGATCTCGACCATGGCGATATCCGCATCCGCGGCCCCAAGGCGGATACTGTCCTTGATCTCATCGGTGACGTGCGGGATTACCTGCACGGTACGGCCCAGGTACTCACCACGGCGTTCCTTGCGAATCACGCTTTCGTAAATTTGGCCAGTGGTGAAATTGTTGTTACGCCCCATACGGGTGCGCAGGTAGCGCTCGTAGTGGCCGAGATCCAGATCGGTCTCAGCGCCGTCATCGGTGACGTAGACCTCGCCGTGTTGGAACGGGCTCATGGTGCCGGGGTCCACGTTGATGTAGGGGTCGAGCTTGATCATCGTGACACGGAGGCCACGCGCCTCGAGCAGCGCCCCGAGCGACGCGGAAGCAATACCTTTACCCAGCGAGGAAACGACGCCGCCGGTGACGAAAATAAACTTGGTCATAGGATTGGGGAAGGAAGGGCATGAACCTGCATACCGAAAGCTTTTAAACGGTAGCAAAATCCCTCGCTCCCCTCAATTGGTAAGAACGCGCCCGTCGTCGCCGACATGTGGAACAGGTGGCGCCGTCCGCGACAGTCTTCCCAAGCCGAAACCCGGCACGTATACTCGGCTCAGTTCGTACTACTACGGACCAGCGCGATCGAAATCCGGGGCTCTGCGCCTCGCCGATCGTCGCCAGAACGCTAACGACTATATGGGAGTGTCAAATCATGCAAAAGCTTGCCAAAGCTCTGGGTGTCGTCGCCATCGCCGGCGCCGCCTCCTTCTCGATGAACGCGGCGCATGCTTGGGGTGGCCCGGGCTGGGGTGGCCCCGGCTACGGAAACGGCTATGGAAACGGCATGGGTGACATGTTGGGCGATATGTTCGGCGACGGTTACGGCGACTTCAACATGAGTATGTCCGGTGGCGGAACTGGCCGTGGCTATGGTCGCGGTCGCGGTTATGGCTACGGCCGTGGCAATGGGTACGGCTATGGCTATCCTGGTTACGGCTACGGTGGCTATCCCGGTTATGGCTACGGTGGCCATCCCGGTTACGGCTACGGCGGCCACCCCGGCTACGGAGCCCCCTATGGCGGCATGCCCTACGCGCCTCCGGCACCGCCTGCCGCTGGCGAAGCGAAGTAATCAGGCAGCGGCCAGTTTGGCCGCTGCAAGCCGCGCCCATGGCGCGGCTTTTTCGTTTCCGGGACCGGAAACGCAAGGCCGACAACGGCCCAGCGCAAGTTAGCCGCCTAAGGCGCGCCGGATTCTAGCCTAGGCGAGGGCCAACGACGGCCATATCAGCCCCGCGGGTACCCGGAAACCCCCAACGGACCCACGGAAAAAAACGATTTCGATTGCGGGTTACACCGATTCGCGTTGACACTTGATCCATGTCAACGAGAGCTGCACAATGTAGACCCGCAACCAAACAGGTCACCTGCTGTGGCTCAAAGAAAAGTTATTTCCTTCGAGACCATCCGAGTGGCATGCAAGAACT
>CAKZLS010000017.1 GCA_937127205.1 uncultured Rhodospirillales bacterium | reverse complement strand
ATGCGCGCGCTCGGCGTGGCCCAATCCGCCGACGATGGCGCCAATTGGCAATTTCTCGGCATTCTGTCCCTGCTCGATCCGCCGCGCGACGACTCCAAGGACACGATCGAGAAAGCCATGGATCATGGGCTCCGGGTGAAGATGGTTACCGGCGACGACGTGGCCATCGGCAACGAGATTTCCGGACAGTTGGGCATGGGCTCCCACCTGATCGCGGCCGCGGACCTGTTCACCAAGGACATGGACATGGACCATCTGCCGAACCGGATCGAGGAGTGCGTCGATAAGGCGGACGGGTTCGGCCGGGTGTTCCCGGAGCATAAGTACGCCATCGTCAAGGCGCTGCAGGAACGCGGCCACGTGGTGGCGATGACCGGCGACGGCGTCAACGACGCGCCGGCGCTGAAGCAGGCCGACTGCGGCATCGCGGTCAGCGGCGCCACCGACGCGGCGCGCGCCGCCGCGGCGCTGATCCTCACCGCGCCGGGCCTGTCCACCATCATCGATGCCATCGACGGATCGCGCAAAATCTTCGAGCGCATCATCAACTACATCATGTTCCGGGTGGCGATGACGCTGGACATCATGTTCGTGGTGGTTCTGGCGACCCTGTTCTTCGGTTTCTCGCCGCTCACCCCGGTAATGATCATCCTGCTAGCCCTGCTGGACGATATCCCGATCATGACCATCGCCTACGACAACACGCTGCTGCCCAAGGAACCGGTGCGCTGGGACATGCGCCGGCTGTTGTTCATTTCCGGGTTCATGGGGCTGATGGCCGTAGCGCAGAGCTTCGGGCTGCTGCTCATCGGCATGGAGTGGCTGAGTAATCCCGAGTGGCAAGCCTGGATGACGCTGACCCAGGAGCAAATTCAAACTGCCGTGTTCCTGCAAATCGTCGCCGGCGGCCATCTGCTGCTGTTCGTCATGCGCGCCCGCGGCCTGTTCTTTACCCGTCCCTGGCCGGCCATGCCCCTTTTCCTGGCCATCGTCGGCACGCAGATCTTCGCGGTTCTGATGTGCGGGTTCGGCTGGTTCGTGACGCCGCTGCCGTGGGAAATTATCGGATTGGTCTGGGCCTACATGGTGGTTTGGATGTTCATCCTGGATTGGGTCAAACTGGCGCTTAACCACCGAATGAACCGCGCTGCCGACCATCCACACTGGTATGCGCGGTTCCTCAAGGGCCAACACGCCTCGCAGACCGTCGGCCGATAGCCCAAGGGAGTCAACGTCGATGAACTACATCGAACGATTCAGGGTTCAACCCAACACCAAGGTCGACCTCCGCAAGGTGGACGCCGGTTTCACAGACACACATGAATCCCACAAGGCGGCCTTGCCGGAGATCGAGGTCCACGTACAGAAGCTCCATGACCTGCAATACCTGATGTATGCCGAAGGCAAGCGATCCTTGCTCATTTGCCTTCAAGGCCGCGACGCGGCGGGAAAGGACGGCACCATCAACCACGTCCTCGGCGCGATGAATCCGCAAGGGTGCCCGGTCACCGGCTTCAAGGTACCGTCCAAGGAAGAGGCGGCCCACGACTTCCTGTGGCGCTATCACAAGGCCGCGCCGGCCAAGGGGCAGGTGGCCATCTTTAATCGTTCGCACTACGAAGACGTGCTGGTGGTGCGGGTCCACGATCTGGTTCCAAAGTCGGTTTGGTCGAAGCGCTACGCGCACATCAACGCCTTCGAGAAGATGCTGCACGACAACGGCGCGCATATCCTCAAGTTCTATCTGCATATCGATCCCGAGGAACAGCTCAAGCGGTTCAAGCAGCGCATCGACGACCCTACCCGCCATTGGAAGATCAGCGACGGCGACTATGCCGAGCGCCCGTTCTGGGACGCCTATACGGCGGCGTTCGAGGACGCGCTTGGCAAGTGCAGCAAAAGCCATGCGCCTTGGTTCATCATTCCTTCGAACCACAAATGGTTCCGCAATCTTGCCGTCTCCCGGATCGTCACCGAGACCCTGGAAGCCTTGAACATGCGATTCCCGGAGCCGACGGTGGACCTGGCCGAGATTAAAGATAAGTACCACGCCATCGTCTCCGAGGCGGGCAAGACCAAGAAAAAGCGAAAAAAAGGTAAGTCAAAATAGGGCGACAGAGCCCATGGTTTCGGGGGTAAAGGTCGCGACTTCTCCGGATGACGGCCTGCGCGCATCGAATGGTGGAACGGACCTTACGCGATGAAAAAGATGAAACCGCGCCTCCGGGAGCTCTACTTCGGCGACTCTGCGAGTGCGCGGAGATTTCGCTATTGGCTGCTGGCGTTCGATCTGGTGACCATCACGTTTTTCATCATCACATCGATGTTTCCCGAGACGCCGCCGATTCTCTTGGTGGAATACACAATCGCCGTGTTCCTGATCTTCGATTTCTCCGCGCGCCTTTGGCTCGCCAAGCACAAACTGAAATATCTTCTCGAACCCCTCACCATCGCCGACCTCATCGTCATCGGCACCCTGGTTCTCGCCGCGTTTATCGAGAACTGGGGATTTCTCAGGGTTATCCGGCTGCTGCGGCTTCTCCATTCGTATCAGCTGCTCCGCGACTTACGATCAAGATCGGCATGGTTCGAGGAAAACGAGCAGATCCTCAAGAGCTCGCTGAACATCGTTGTGTTCATCTTTTTCGTCACCGCGCTCGTCTATGTTCTCGAGGTGGACGCGGAAGCCCAGATCAACAACTACGTCGATGCCCTCTACTTCACGGTCACCGCGCTGACGACCACCGGTTTTGGCGACGTTACCCTCCAGGGAACGCATGGGCGCCTGGTCGCCGTGGTGGTCATGGTGGTCGGGGTAGCGCTATTCTTGCGCCTCATCCAAACCATCTTTCGCCGTGAGAAGGTTCATCACACCTGCCCCGGCTGCGGTCTCGACCGACATGAGCATGACGCCCAATATTGCAAAAAGTGCGGTGTTGCCGTCCACATCGAACACGAAGGCACCTGACGTTCCATATGGAACCTACTCACAGGAACGCCGTTTTCACCGCGACAGCGTTACCCCAACAAATAACCAGAAGCAAATACCCCGCCATGAACGACCTCAAAGCTATCGTAAAGGAATTGTACATTGGCAGGTCGCAAAGGGGGCGCGCGTTCCGCTACGCGATGCTGGCCTTCGACATTGTGACCGTCGTCTTTTTCCTGGTTACCTCCATGGTTCCGGAAACGCTCCCGATCCTGGCGGTGGAGTACACCATCGCCGTCGTTTTGATCGTCGATTTCGCCGCGCGGATGTGGCTGGCGCCGCGCAAGTTCCGGTTTCTCGTCGAACCGCTCAACATCACCGACATGATCGTCATCGGCACCCTCCTTGCCGCGCCGTTCATCGAAAGCTGGGCTTTTCTCCGGGTACTACGGGCGCTCCGGCTGCTGCGCTCCTACCACCTGCTGCGCGATCTGAGGGGTCATTCATCGTGGTTCAGGGATAACGAACTGATTCTCAGCAGCTCCCTGAACCTTATTGTCTTTATCTTCTTTTGCACGGCGCTTGTCTACGTGCTGGAAGTCAACACCGACTCGCAAATCAACACCTATGTGGACGCCCTCTATTTCACCGTAGCGACACTGACCACCACCGGCTTCGGGGACATCACCCTCGAGGGCACCAACGGGCGCCTGCTCGCCGTCGTCATCATGGTGGTCGGGGTCGGCCTTTTTCTGCGCCTCGTCCAGACCATCTTCCGGGCGCACAAAGTGCAGTATTCGTGCCCGGATTGCGGCCTCAACCGCCACGATCCCGATGCGATCCACTGCAAGCACTGCGGCCGGACCGTGCACATCGAAACAGAGGGCGAGTAGCGCGCCGCCGCTGCCGTTTTGCAGAAAAACACTTTGGATGTCGGAGAACGTCGACCGCCATGAGTGTTGCTGGTTGGACCACCGGTGGCAGGCTGCTCGAAAACATGATAACCGATTTGTTTTTTGTCCATAACCCTACCATATCGCTGTTTTTTACCTCCGTTGAAACTCAAACTTTGATAGGGACCCGTGGCATGATTTTAGGCTGCACGATTGCCCGCTCCATGCTAGTAGCGAGCACTTTTATTTTTGCTTTTAGCCTCATGGACAAGGCGTGCGCCGCAGACGCTCGGGAAAATGTCACCATCGCTACCGGCGAGGTCGGGGGTATTTACCACCCGGTGGGCGGCGCTATTTGCAAACTCATTAACGAGAAGACGCCGGAGCATGGAATTTCTTGCACCATCAAAATCACTGGCGGCTCCTCGGACAATATCGAAGACCTCCGAGACGGCAGTGCCACCTTCGCCATCGTTCAACCGGACTCTCAATACAGTGCGTTCAAGGGTATCGGGGCCTTCGAAAATTATGGCCGCTTCGACCAAATGCGCTCGATGTTCGCACCCTATGTGGAGTACTTCACGCTGGTTGCGCGCGACGACTCTGACATTGGTTCCTTCAACGATCTCAAAGGTAAGCGCGTTTATCTGGGCCAAGATGGGGGAGACAAAAGTCAAACAATGCAGGTGGTTCTGGACGCCTTTGGTTGGAGCGCCGATGAGTTGGAAGATATCTCCGAACTTAAAGCACCCAACGTTGCGGAAGCCCTGTGCGATAACGAGATCGACGCGTTCATTTATACAGTCGGACACCCGAGTGCGAGCGTTAGAGAGGCCATGGTAACGTGCCGCGCTGTGCTCGTACCCGTTTCTGGGCGAGCCCTCGAGAGGTTGGTCAACAATAGCCCGATTTACATGCCGGCGGTCATCTCGACAAGAACGTATCAAGATCAGTTACGGGACATTCCCACCCTCGGTCTCGCCGCAACGCTGGTAACGCGGGAGGACACCAAGCCGGAGGTCGTATACCAAGCAACCAAGGCATTCTTCGAGAACCTTCAGCGTCTCCGCGAGGCAACTCCGTTGTTCTCGTCCCTGAGCACCGCCGAGATGGTCTCGCGCGGCCGGACGGCTCCCCTGCACGGCGGTGCGTCGAGGTATTTTTCCGAGGCCGGACTGAACTGAGTCATTACAGGGGATCGATCATATGAACCAGCGCCTCCGTGCCAGCTTGGCTGGCTGCGTATTGTCCATCACCCTAGCTCTCTTCGGCGCTCCAGCCGCATCGGAGCCCAATGACCTCAACGCGATCCTGAGTGCGATCGATGATCCGTATCCGCTGAGAACGGCGGATACATCGAGCCCGCGAGACACACTTCGAACCTTCATAAGAGACTTCAGCTTAGGCATGCGGGCCTGGCGCAATGATGAGTCTTACGCGGATGTCTACAGGCCGCTGCACCGTGCCTACCAAACCTTCGACGCGACCGCTTTCGCCGTCTTGGACCGTATCGCGGGGGGAGCCATACAGATGGCGTTTCTGAGGGAAATTCTCGATCGCATCGAGTTGCCTTCCTTCGACCAGATTCCGGGCGACGCGGAAGTTGCGGCACAAGACATCAAGCGCTGGATTATTCCGAATACCAAGATAGAAATCGTCAAGATTGAAGAAGGCCCCAAGGCTGGGCAGTTCCTCTTCAGCAAAAATACCATAAAACAATTGCCGAATTACTACGAAATGGCCAAGGATTTGCCATACAAAAAGGGGGCGTTTATCGATGTCTATCAAGAAATTGTATCCAGCCCAGGCGGGTGGCTGCCTAGGGATTTCGCTGAATCGTTTCCAGATTGGGCAAGTCGATTGCTTGCTAATCAAGCCGCATGGCAGTGGATCGCCGCCGCGCTTTCGCTCATTACTTTAGGGATAACGATTTGGCTGCTGTATCGCGTCGGCACGTGGTGGGACAGCAAGCAGGGCCATGCCCGCGCCTGGTATAGGTTCGGCAGACCACTCTCAGCCATCGGCACCTTCTTGGTTGCCGCAGTCTTCGAGAATTTTGCTTCTTTGGGGATCGGCTTGGCCGGCTTTCCGCTGCAAGTGATGTTGTTCATCGCAATCGTCATTAAAGTTGCGGCCCTGGTCTGGCTGACCGTGGTTCTTGCTGACCGGTTGGCCGATGGATTTGCACAGAATAAGTACAAACCACCGGAAAAACGTCGGGTCGACGCCGCCCTCATGCGCATCCTTTTCCGTTTGTTGAGCCTTGTCTTTCTAGCCTATATCGGAATCTACGCGGCTGAAACGGTCGGCATTCCCATCGCTCCCTTGATTGCCGGTCTGGGCGTGGGTGGTCTTGCCATTGCCTTGGCCGTCCGGCCAACATTGGAAAACATTATCGGCGGTCTGACGCTTTTCGCCGACCGACCGGTACGGGTTGGCGATTTTTGCCGCTATGGTGACGAGATCGGCACCGTCGAGGAGATAGGACTTCGTTCGACGCGCATCCGCTCTTTGGAACGGACCCGCGTCACCGTCCCAAACGCCGAGTTCGCGCAGATGAAGCTGGACAACTTCGCGGCGCGTGATCAGCGCCTTCTAAAAACCGTGCTGGGATTGCGATACGAGACGACACCGGAACAACTCCGCTATGTCCTGGCGGAGTTGCGCAAGATGCTGCTCGGCCACCCAAAGGTCACGCCCGCGCCCGCACGCGTGAGATTCGTCGGGTACAGCGCCTACTCGTTGGACCTGGAGGTCTTCGCGTATCTTCGCTGCCAGGATCAAGACGAGTTTCTCGCGATCCAAGAGGATATCCTTCTGCGCATGGCAGATATCATCAGTGACGGCGGGACCGGCTTTGCCTTCCCGTCGCAGACCATGTACTTCACTCGCGATGGAGGCCTGGATGTCGAGCGTGGCCAGAAGGCCGAAGCAGAGGTGGAAAACTGGCGGGAAAACAGGAATCTGCCGTTTCCTGAGTTCGATCCAGGCCTTCGTTGGGAAATGGAAGATATCCTCGACTACCCGCAGAGAGGTGCCTACGACTTCAAATACCGAAAGGGGTTGTCGGAGGAGGTGTCGCGAGAGCCAAAATGCCAACCTCACACCGAGCCTCAGATCCCGTCCTCCACCGAAGCAGCGGAGCGCCCACCCCCAAAGCCGACACGTATGAGCCGCTGGCTGAGCTTTGCGCGTAAACACCGTTAATCCACGTTTGAGAGACAGAGTATGCTGCTAAGAATCAGTGCCTTCGGGATCCTTGTGCGCTGCGGATTTGTTCTGGCCTTCCTATGCTGGACAACAACGATACTTTCGGCGGCGGTTGGCGCGTTATCGAATACGCAGTCGACGGCAATCCGTGGCGCCGCCGATCGGGACGACACCGGGGCCATGTACGCCCTGATTTTTTCGGCGATCTCTCAGCAACCGGAAAGAACCGCCGACATCGTCGCCGAAGCCATGGAACTGGTTCCCGAACGCCGCGATGCGATCCTGGCTACCGTCGGCACCGCTTTCCCGGCGGTCGCCAGCCAGTTCACCGAACCTGCACCGACGCCGCCTGAGGCAGCCGTCGCCGCGCCGGCCTCCATGCCGACACCGATCCCCGTGCCCGACCCGGCTGAGGTAACGGCAATCGATCCACCGCCGGTTGCCGACTTGGGAGACGCCGCCATTGAAACCGCCGAGGCGGCGGCGGACGACGCATCGCAAGCCGAACAGGTTCCGCTTTGGTCAGGCGAAGGTGAACTCGGTGCCGCCCACAACACCGGCAACACCAAAAACGACTCCCTACGCTTGGGCGCCCAGCTGGTATGGGCGCCAGGAAATTGGGAAAACAGATTGAAGGCCAGCTATAATCTTCTTAACGACAGCGGTACAACGACGGAACGTCGATTCGTCACATCGGCACGCCCACTCTATAATATCACCGACCGGTTCTTCGGCTTGGGCTACGTGCGATATGTGGACGACAAGAACGACGGTTTTCAATGGATCCTCACCGAAGCCGTCGCCCCCGGTTACAGGCTGTTGAATTCGGATGATCTCAAGCTGGACGTCGCGGCCGGACCGGGTATGCAGCAGACCCGCGAAAAGCAGGACGACGGCGGAAATCTCAACAACGAAGTCGTCGGCGTCGGGTTTATGAACTTCGAGTGGATAATAACCGAGAACACCAAATTCACGAATAATTTCGGCATCACTTCCGGTGCCGAACGCACACGGTTAGACAACGTGACCGCGTTGACGCTAAAAGTGTTCGGGGACCTCGCAGCACGTCTGTCCTACGAAGTGCGTCACGATACCGCGCCCGGCGACGACGCGAAGAAAACCGACACCACGGGCCTCGCCTCGATCGTCTACAGTTTCGAAGCAAATTGACCGAATGATACGATATGCTCGTTAACCCAACCGAACCCGGCCTTGGAACCAACTTGACCGGATCCAACTGGCTCGGATTGTGGACGCTGTACTGGCGGGAGGTGCGGCGGTTCGCTAAGGTCTACAATCAAACCATCCTCGCGCCGGTGGTGACGACGCTGCTATTCCTCGCCATCTTCGCGCTGGCACTGGGTGGCGCGGTGAAAATGGTGGGCGATGTTCCGTTCATGGAGTTTCTCGCGCCCGGTCTGGTGATGATGGCCATTGTCCAGAACGCCTTCGCCAATACGTCGTCCTCGATGATCATATCCAAGGTTCAAGGCAACATCGTCGACACCTTAATGCCGCCGCTCAATGCTCATGAACTGACTTTCGGCATCGCCATGGGCGGGGTTACCCGAGGCATTGCCGTCGGCATTGTCGTGACTTTGGTCATGAGCCTCTTCGTTCAAGTCCATATCCACAGCATCGGCTTTATCATCTATCACGCATTCATGGCGTCGCTGATGCTATCGTTGCTGGGGGTTGCCGGCGGAATTTGGTCCGAAAAATTCGACCATATGGCGGCGGTCACCAACTTTATCGTTACGCCGCTGTCGTTCCTGTCGGGCACGTTCTATTCCATCGACCGGCTGCCGCCGCTGTTTCAGGACATCGCCCACGCCAACCCGTTTTTCTATATGATCGACGGTTTCCGGTATGGCTTTATCGGACAAGCGGACATGGACCCGTTGATCGGCATCTTCGTGATGGCCGGTGTCAATATCGGGCTGTGGATTTTGTGCTACTGGATGTTCGCCACCGGCTACAAGCTCAAGGCCTGACCTCCCGGCAAAGCCACGTTGACTGCGGTGCGCGAGGCCCCTAACATGGCGCCCTTCTTCAACGAGGGCCGGTCTGCGCTGCCGGCCCTGATTGTTTTCGGAGGTCATTGTGATACCCGCTGTCATGCCCACCTACGGACGGATGGACGTGGCGTTCGAACGCGGCGAAGGCGCCTACTTGTATACCGCCGATGGCCGGCGGTATCTGGACTTCGGGGCCGGGATCGCGGTCGCGTCGCTGGGTCACTGCCATCCCCATCTCGTAGCGGCGCTTCGCCAACAGGCGGAAAGTCTCTGGCACTGTTCGAACCTGTATCACATTCCGGAGCAACAGCGATTGGCGCAGCGGTTGGTGAACGCGACGTTCGCGGACTCGGTTTTCTTCTGCAACTCCGGCGCCGAAGCCATCGAATGCGGCCTCAAGATGGTTCGCCGTTACCACCACCTGGCCGGAAACCCGGAACGGTATCGCGTTATCACCGTGGCCGGCGCCTTTCACGGGCGGACACTTTCGACCATCGCCGCCGGCGGGTCGCCGAAATACCTGGATGGGTTCGCCCCCGTTGTGGATGGTTTCGATCAGGTTCCCTTCGGCAATCTCAACGAGGTCCGCGCCGCCATCACACCGGAAACGGCCGCCATCCTCATCGAACCGATCCAGGGCGAAGGCGGCATCCATCCGGCCACCACGGACTTCCTGCGCGGCCTGCGCGCCGCCGCCGACGAGTTCGGATTGCTTCTGTTCCTGGACGAGGTTCAATGCGGCGTGGGCCGGACGGGACGCCTGTTCGCCCACGAGTGGGCGGAGATCACCCCGGACATCATGGCCGTCGCCAAGGGTATCGGCGGCGGGTTCCCCATGGGCGCGTGCCTTGCCACGGAAACCGCGGCCCAGGCGCTCACGGCGGGAAGCCATGGCACTACGTTTGGCGGCAACCCCCTGGCCATGGCGGTTGGAAACGCGGTTCTCGACGTGGTTCTCGAGGACGGCTTCCTCGAGCAAGTGCGGGCCATCGGCGCGGAGCTCCACAAGGGGCTGGACGATCTGGTGGCCAGGCACCCCGGGGTTCTTGCCGGAGTTCGCGGCACCGGGTTGATGCTCGGTCTCAAGTGCGTGGTGGAAAACACGGCCCTGTTGGCCCGGCTGTTCGATAACGGCATGCTAACGGTACCGGCCGGGGACAATGTCGTACGGCTGCTGCCGCCTCTGGTGTTGGGCGACGGTCACGTCAGGGAGGCGCTGGAGATCCTCGATAACAGTTGCGCCGCGCTGGCGGAGAAGGCGGCTTAAGCGATGACGGCGCCCCGGCATTTCCTGGATCTTGATCGCTTCGACCCGACGACTCTTCGTGAGATCCTGGGCAAAGCCTCGGCGGTAAAGCAAGGCGGCGTGCCGGAGAGCGGCAAGGCGCTGAGCGGCCGGACCCTGGCCATGATCTTCGAGAAGCCCTCGACCCGCACCCGCGTATCCTTCGAGGTGGGCATGTTGCAGCTCGGCGGCAACGCGATCCTACTGAGCGATCAGGAGTCCCAACTCGGCCGGGGCGAGACCATTGCCGATACCGCCCGCGTGCTGTCGCGGTACGTGGACATCATCATGTACCGGACCAACGACCACCGAAGCCTCGAGGAGCTGGCCCAGCACGCCACCGTGCCGGTCATCAACGGGCTGTCCGATCAGTCCCACCCCTGTCAGCTGATGGCCGACGTCATGACTTACGAGGAACACAGAGGCGGGATCGCCGGCCGGTCCGTGGCACGGAGCGGCGACGCCAACAATGTGGCCCGGTCCCTGGTCCACGCGGCGGTTCGGTTCAACTTCCGGCTTCGCCTGGCCTGCCCGGAATCCCTGCACCCCCGCGACGGCTTGGTTGACTGGGTACGCACCGAAGGCGGCGACGTGGCCTATACGGTGGCGCCGGAGGAAGCCGTCGAAGGCGCTGACCTTGTCGTGACCGACACCTGGGTGTCCATGGGCAGCACGGATGGGGAAAACCTGCACAATCTGCTCGGTCCCTACCGGGTAGACGAGGCCTTGATGGCGCGCGCCCAACCGGACGCGCTGTTCATGCATTGCCTGCCCGCTCATCGCGGTCAGGAGGTCACCGCGGGTGTGTTGGACGGCCCGCAGTCGGTGGTCTGGGACGAAGCGGAAAACCGACTGCACGCCCAAAAAGGAATTCTCGCCTGGTGCTTGGGCCGATAGCCGGCGGCGGTTATCTTTGAGAAGGGATCGTGTGCGGCGGGCAACCACCTTGTTCCCGAGGGGGTAGCGCCGACGGCCGGAAAGGAACCTATGCAGCACGCGGATGTTTTCACCGATTACGTTCAACCCTTCCAGATCGAGGCCCCGGGCCTTCGCGGGCGGCTGGTGCGCCTTGGGCCGGCGGTCGATGACGTGCTCGACCGTCACGGCTATCCTGCGCCCGTGGCCGGAATTCTGGCCGAAGCCCTGGCTATGGGTGCGGTGCTCGCAAGCGGGCTTAAGTATGACGGTGTCTTCACCCTGCAGATCCAAGGCGATGGACCCATTTCGCTGCTGGTCGTGGACATCACCAGCGACGGCGCGTTGAGGGGTTACGCGCGTTTCGACCCCGAACGCCTCGAAAATACCGGCCCTGGCCCGGAGAGCCCGGTTCCGCGCTTTCTTGGCGCGGGACACATGGCGTTCACCGTCGATCAGGGACCGGATACCGAACGCTATCAGGGTATGACGCCGCTGGAAGGCGCTACGCTTACGGACTGCGCGCATACCTATTTCCGCCAGTCGGAGCAATTGGAGACGGCAATCACGCTGTGCGCGCCATCCGACACGGGGCCGGCCGGCACGCTCCGCTCGGCGGCGCTGATGATCCAGCGGCTCCCCGCCAGCGGCACCGCCGATCCGGATGAGGAAGACGATGACTGGCGGCGCGCGGTGGTGATGATGAGCACGGTGAGCGCCGCCGAACTTGTGGACCCGCATCTGAACGCCTCGGATATCCTGTATCGGCTGTTCCATGAGGACGGCGTTCGCGTCTATCGTCAACGGGCGTTGCGCCACGCGTGCCGTTGCTCGCGAGAGCGCGTGGAGCGGACGTTGTGCTCGTTTCCCAGGGCCGAGGTGGAATCGATGGCCGAAGACGGCCGTTTGTCGGTCACATGCGAGTTCTGTAAGGACGTATACGAATTCAGCGAGGGAGATCTCGAGTCGCTCTGGGCTCTCCCGCCAAACGCTTAACAATACGCAGGAGCCCCCCGCTATTATGAAGATCCGCATTTTCCCGCTGTTGGCGGTTCTGGCGATCGCGGGCGGCTGTGCGTCCGAACCACCGCCGCCGCTTCCCCAAGTGACGTTCGATCATCTCACGCCCATGCGCCTCGATGTCATCGCTGTCGATACGCAATCGTCATACGCTCCGCCTTATGCCCCGCCCAACGTGGACCATCGCTTTCCGGTTCCGCCGGAGGAGGCCATGAGGCGGTGGGCGGCCCATCGCCTCAAATCTGCGGGCTTGTCCGATACCGGCCGGTTCACCATTCTCAGGGCGTCGGTCGTCGAGGAGCGCCTGCCGACGGATACGGGACTGCTGGACCGCGTCAAGATCGAACAGGCGGCACGCTATACCATCACCCTGGAGGGGCAACTGGAAATTCTCAGCGCGTCGGGCCGGCGGTTGAAAAGCGCCAGCGCGCGGGTCAGCCAGACCCGGTCGCTCCGCGAGGGACTGACAGCGGAGGAGAGAGACCGCGCCTGGACCGACCTTACCAAGGCCGCGATGCGGGATTTCGACACATCCATGAGCGAGGCCATCAACAAGTTCCTGTCCGGCTGGGTCACCTGAAAGGTTCGGTGAGCGGCTTGCCATGGCACGCATTATTCATAGATGGCTGACGCTCCTGACCGTGTTGGCGGTGGTGAGTGCCTGCTCGCCGAGCCGGTTGGTGGATACGACCCGGCTGCTCGCCGATATCGGTGCCGGAGACGGACCCAGTACGCTGAAAGAAAACACGCCGCACCCTCGGCGCGAAACGATTGATTTCGACGTTGATGGCCGGCGCACCGTCGCCGATCTGTATACCCTAGCCTCCCCCACGGCCGGACCTCTTGCCGGGCTGGTTCTGGTGCCGGGGCTGGCGACCACCGGCAAGGATGACAGCCGTCTCGTCGCCTTTGCCAACAGCCTGGCCCGGGCGCGCTTCCAGGTGCTGGTGCCGGACCTTCCCAATATGCGGAAGCTTCGGGTCAACGCCGGCGACGCCCGAATCATTGCCGACGCGGCGATTTATCTCCATTCCCTGGATCCCGAGCGCCCACTGGGGATGACGGCGATCTCGTTTGCCGCCGGCCCGATGGTGGGAGCCCTGTTCGAACCGGGGATTGCCGATCAAGTGGACTTCATGATCACCGTCGGTGGCTACTACGATCTGGAGGCGGTTATCACCTTCTTTACGACAGGATATTACCGCGACGGCGCGGACGCGCCCTGGCAATACCGCCGTCCCAATGTTTACGGCAAATGGGTATTCGTGCTGTCGAACGTCCGCGTCCTCGATGACCCGGCGGACCGTGTTGCCCTGATAACCATGGCCGAACGCAGGCTCGATGATCCCGAAGCCGATATCTCGGATGTTGCCGAAGGTCTCGGGCCGCAGGGGCAAG
>CAKZLS010000016.1 GCA_937127205.1 uncultured Rhodospirillales bacterium | reverse complement strand
CTGGCCGAGGAAGTCCCGGGTGACGGCCATGCGCGGGTCCCGGGTCGTCACGGAGGCGGCGCTGCCGGCCCCCGCTGCCGGCGATCGTTCGCTCAGCCGATAGTCACCGGCAGCGTAGTCCATGAACCCGTCCGGCGACGCCACACCGACGATACTGTGGCGGTCGTTGCCGGTGACGCGTTTCCAGTCCTCGAAGGTCCGAAGCGTTGGGCCTTCGTTGTCGGCGTCGGACACCAGCCAGCCGGTACGGGTGGGTGCCGTGGTGAGATACACGCTGTGGTCGGTGTGGAGATTGCGGTATTTGTCCGGTTTTCCGCCGCTCTGGTAGGTGATCCAGAATTGGCCGGGCACGTTCATGTAAAGGAGATTGTTGCGGCCGAAGGAGGGGTAGTCCATGTCGGTCCACAGTTTGTAGAACGCATCCAGGGCGAACGCGTCCTCCAGCAGCAGCGGCAGTTTGTCGGGGTCCCAGACGTAGGTGTTGTGGACGAAGTGGTTGCTCCAGCCCTCGTGATAGTCGCCGTGAAAGACGTTCATCATCAGGTTGTTGGCCCATAGCACGGCGCTGCTGCCGTCGCCGAATTCACCGGGGGTCTTGGTGCGGTTGGCGTTGCGGACGATGTTGCGCTCGATCCGCAGGAACCGGCCGGGCGGGCCGGGGCGCCGGAACCCCACGTCGATGGCCGCGTCGCCGTGGCGGTCCAGCCAGTTTTCGATAACGTTGTTGAAGATCACCCCGTCGGCGGGGGTGTGGACGATAATGGCGTCGTGATTGCGCCGCGTTCCGTCGCTGCCTGTGAGGTCGTGGATGTAGGCGTTCTGAATCACCAGCCACTCCAGCTCCCGCCATCCCGGTCCGCCGAAACTCCTTTTCCGGTGCTGATTGCCGTTTTCGATGAAGATCCCGCCGCCCGAACGGTAACGCCCGGACTTGTCGTAATCGATCCCGGCGATCTCGACGTTGTCGATCAGGACGTCACGGCACCCCTTGATCTTGATATGCGAATGCTCGACGGCGCCGAAGAACGAACTGTTCCGGATCACCGCGGTATCGCAATTCTCGATCAGCACCGAATGATAGCCGCGATAATCCGCGTCCCGGTGCACCACCGCCACGTCCTCGATGATCACGGTGCCGACGTCGCGGATGTGAAACACCTGATTGTCGTAGTCGGCGTTCGGCCAGTTTACTTGCAGAGTCTCACCGGAGATGTGGACGCGGTCCTGGTCGGAATACCACCGTTTGGCGGCGTCGCCGGAGAGGCTTTCGAACGACCGGTCGGCTCGATCCCGCCGCGCCCAATCCTTGCCAGTGGGCAACGTCGACCAATCGCTGAGATAGGCGGCGCTATACTGGCCGTGTGCCTTGATGATGTCCGTGCCATCGATGGGGTCGGCAAGCCCGCGCCCACCCGGCCAGCAAAGGGCGATGCACAGAGCGAGCAGTGCGCAGCAGTTCGAGGCAAGGGTCGCCATCCGATCGTCTCCGCACGCCCGGGCCGGCCGCCGGTTTTTGAGGTCTGGTGCCATTGCCGGTCTTTGCCATAGGGCGGCCCGACCGATCAAACGGTATCTGCTCGAAGCAAAGATTGCTGCGACTTGTTCCTCGGCCAAGTCCGGGTCCAGGATCGTGCGTAAGCGCCTCAATGGAGCGTCGGGGGGAGGGGGGGTCAAACCAAAAAGTCGATATCAACCCCATGCACAGTACAATTCTCCGACAAAACTGGAGCACCGCGGTATCTCCTCCATGCTTTCCTGACCGTATTCTCCCTTGAGCTCAAGCCGGAGCTCCATTGAGAAATTCGGACAGTGGGCGTCCTCGGACCCTGTGGCGACACCTCGGAGCCGAAGTCATGGCAAAATCACCGGATACAGCGACGCGACCAACAGGACCGCCATTCCGATGTTGAAGGCGCGGAGACGCCGTTGATTGGTCAGGAGGCGGCGCATCTGCTGGCCCAGCACCGTCCACGAGCTGACCGAGGGCAAGTTGATGGCGCCGAATACCATGGCCACCAGCGCGATGGCGCCCAGCGTGTGAGAAGGCGCGTAGACACTCACCGCCGTCAGCGCCATGGCCCAGGCTTTCGGGTTCACCCATTGAAACAGCACCGCCTGCACGAAGGTCATGGGGTTGCCCGCCTTCTCGCCGGCACGCGGCGGCGCGGCGGTGGCGATCTTCCAGGCCAGGTAGAGCAGATAAGCGACACTGACGATCTTCAACACCGCGTAGCTTACCGGATAGGCGTCGAACACCTGCACCAGTCCGGCGCCCACCAGCACCACCATCAGGGTGAAACCCAGTCCGACGCCCAGCATGTGCGGGATGCTGCGGCGAAACCCGAAGTTGGCCCCCGATGCCATCAGCATCAGATTGTTCGGCCCCGGCGTGATCGAGGTGACGAAAGCGAACGCCACCAGCGCGGTGAGAAGTTCGTAGGTCATACGACAACCATGAACGATTCAACGCCGTATTTAGTTGCATATTTCGTCGTATTCGGACAAATTTCACAACAAATGTCGAATTTGGACCGCATCAACGACAAGATATTGCGCGAGCTGAGCCGCGACGGCCGCATCAGCAATATGGAGCTGGCCGAGCGGGTCGGTCTGTCGCCGTCGGCCTGCCTCCGCCGGGTGCAGGAACTGGAGCGTACCGGCGTCATCAAGGGCTACCGTGCCGTCCTCGACCGCGCCGCCCTTGGCGCCGGGTTCACGGTTTATGTGGGGGTTGGGCTGTCCGACCATTCCAAGGCGTCTCAAGAGGCCTTCGAGCGCTCCATCTCGCGCTCGCCGGAGGTCCGGGAATGCCACAACATCACCGGCACCATCGAATACCTGCTCCGCGTCGAAGCCGCCGACCTCACCGCCTACAAGGTCTTCCACACCGACGTTCTCGGCATCTTGCCGCAGGTCAATTCCATCACGTCGTACGTTGTCATGGGTTCGCCGAAGGACGAACGAGCGTGAGGCACCGACTGGCTCTAAATATGCCTCGCAGGCACCCGACCAATCCGGTGGACAGTCGGTCTCGACTGGCATATGCTATTAGCCTATGCCATGGGAGGTATCCGTGACCGCAGAACGACGCGTCAGACTTTTCAAAAACGGCCGGAATCAGGCGGTGCGAATTCCCCGTGAGTTCGAACTTCCGGGCGACGAAGCGATCATGCGCAAGGACGGCGATCACCTGATCATCACACCCGCCCAGCCAAGATCCCTGTTGGCTGTCCTGGCGACCCTCCGGCCGCTCGACGAGTCATTTCCGCCCATCCCGGAACTGCCTGTGGATCCCGTCGAGCTTTGACGCGCTATCTGCTGGATACCAACATCGTCTCCGACCTTGTCCGCCATCCTCAGGGCCGGATCGCCCAGCGCATCCGCGTGGTTGGCGAGACACGGGTCTGTACCAGCATTATCGTCGCGGCGGAACTGCGCTATGGAGCCGCCAAAAAGGCGTCGCCCCGGCTGACCGCGCAGCTTTCAGCCGTGCTCGGCGCGCTCGATATCCTCCCGATCGAAGCGCCAACCGATACCATCTATGGCGACCTTCGCGCCCGCCTCGAACAGGCGGGCCAACCCATCGGCGGTAACGACCTGCTCATCGCCGCTCAAGCGGTTGCCCTTGGTCACACCATCGTCACCGACAACGAACGCGAATTTGCCCGCATTGCTGAACTTCCTCGCGAAAACTGGCTGCGACCGACATCATAACCACCGAACTCCACACATGCTGCGCGCCAAAAAAATGGCTTGAAGGGTCGACACCCTCCAACCTAGTGTCCGAGCAATGCAACCTTAATGGGGCATAGCGGATGCGCCTTTAGCCACGATAGATGCGAAGTACGGGATGCCGCCACTTTGTTTAAAGTCACGGCAATATACGAGGCCCGCCTCTTCTTGCGGTGGATAACGGTGCTGACATGTCGGCTTTGATGACGCCGGACGCATACAGCTTATACGAATACCTGGCCATCTTCGCGGCAGCCGGTTTTGTCAGCGGGTTCGTGTCCGGGTTTTTCGGCATCGGCGGCGGGTTTGTCCGGGTGCCGCTGTTTCTTCTGGTTTTTCCGTACGTCGCCGTCAGCGGCGATCTCGTCATGAATGTGGAAGGGTCTCGACCAGCCTAATCTTCCTCAGGTGCCTGGGTAACACGATCGGTGGATCTGGTTGGGAATTGCGCGGAAACGCGTTATTTGTTTCAGGAACCGTTTCATCATCAGTGCCCGCAGCAAATTCAAAGGGAGTTCGTCGGTGCCGGTAGCGCTTGTTACGGGAGCAGCCATAAGGCTGGGGCGAAGTATCGCCCTGCGGCTTGCTCAAGAAGGTTTCGTCATCGCGGCCCAATACAACACCTCGCGCGACGAGGCCGAAAGCCTGCGTGAAGAGATCACCGGCGACAATGGCACGTGCTCCCTGTTTGAAGTGGACTTGGCTGTTCCGGACATCGTTTCCCCTTTTTTTCGGGACGTGACCGAACAGTGCGGGATGCCAAATCTGATCGTCAACAACGCGGCGATGTTCGTCAACGACGACGCGTCGGATTTCAGCCTGGATCAATTCGATCGTCACGTGAACGTCAATCTCAAGGCGCCGATCGTGCTTTCCAAGGAGTTTTTCAACGGCTGCGATGATCGGGAAGACCGATTGATCGTCAACATGCTGGACAACAAGGTCTTTGCGCTGAACCCCGACTTTTTCAGCTACACCGTCAGCAAATGCGCTCTCCGGGATTCGACGGAAATGCTGGCGATGAGGTTCGCGCCGAAAGTGCGGGTCTGCGGTATTGCACCGAGCGTCACCTTGATCAGCGGCAAACAGACACAGAAGAATTTCGAGAAGTCGCGGGAGCTGACCCCGTTGAAACGCGGGCCGTCTCCAGACGAGATCGCCGAGGCCGTGGTCTTCATGTGGCGGACGAAGAGCTACAACGGCGACATCATGACCCTTGACGGTGGCCAGAGCTTGCTGAAGTTTCCGCGCGACGTGGCGTTTCTAGTCAAAGAGGATCTGATTTGAGAATTCGTGACGTGGTTATCGATGTTCGCAACGTCGAAGTGCGGATGTTCCTGGGCATACACAGCCATGAAAAGGCGAAACAACAGCGGGTTTTGATTTCGACGGAAATAGAACTTACGCAGGAAAAAATCGATGATCCGGCGTTTTATGACTACGACCGGGTGAAGGAATTCATTTCCGGCTTCGCGGGACGGAGAGTCGATACGCAAGAAAATCTCATTCGCGAAATTCTCGGCTTCATTATGAACGACGCCTCCGTCAAGCGCGCTCGGGTCATGTCCAAAAAACCCGATATCTTTCCGGAGGCCGACTACGTCGGCGTGAGCATGTCCGCCGAGCGTGAATAATGCGCAACGCTCCGAGACGCTGACGGCTGCATCCACTGAAGAGAGCCATGCCTCAAGAACGAAGGCGGGCGAGCAAGGGAAGATGGCATAGCGGGCCGCTTCTAATCTGATCCGTTATGCCATTTCCATCTGTACGGCGGCGGTTCGGCGTGAACCGCCTAAACCAGCCCGCGCACCGTCGCCAGGATCAGGCCGACGACGCAGGATGTCCCCACGCCGATCAGCCCTGGCAAAATGAAGCTATGATTGATCACGTATTTGCCGATGCGAGTGGTTCCCGAACGGTCGAACTGAATCGCCGCTAGGTCGCTCGGGTAGGTCGGCAGGATGTAGTAGCCGTAGCACGCCGCGGCGAAGGCTACGATGTAGCCCGGTGGAACGCCGATGGACAGCGCCACAGGAACCATCGCGGCAATCGCGGCCGCCTGCGAGTTGACGAACTTGGAGACCAGCAGCAGCGCCACCGCGTAGGTCCAGGGCTGCTCCATCACCAGTTCGGCGAGAGAAGACTTGATAATCTCGAGATTGGCGTCGAATACCGTGTCGGCCATCCAGGCCACACCGAAGACGGCGACCACGGCGATCATTCCTGCACGAAACACTTCGGTCTTGCCGATATTCGCCGGATTGGTCTTGGTGAAGATGACGATGAACGCGCCGGCCATCAGCATGAACATCTGGATGGTCAGGACCATGGACACCGGCTTGTCGCCGAAGCTCGGCCGCAGGTCTTGGAACGCCCCCAGAACGGCCACAATGGCGATGG
>CAKZLS010000015.1 GCA_937127205.1 uncultured Rhodospirillales bacterium | reverse complement strand
AGCACGCCGAAACGATCTTTTACCATGCCGAAGCATGAGGGCCAGAACATCTTTTCGAGCGGCATTTGAACCTCGCTGTGATCGGACAGCGCGGTAAAAAAGTGGTTGGGCTCAGCTTCATCCGGTTCGCCGCACCGCCGCCGTCAGAAGACCCGCACCGATCAGGAAGCTGGCGCGCCGATCCGATTGACCAATCTTAGCGCCTCCGGCCGCTTGAAGCGGTTGCGCAGGTTGCCGGCCAACACCGCCCAGATAGCCACGTTAGCGGCGGCAAGTGTCAGGAACGTGGCTTCCAGGATCAGGACTTATGGCAGCGCCGGCCGCGCGGGGTCGACAAATTGCGGCACGAAGGCGACGAAAAAGGCGATGGGTTTCGGGTTCAAGGCTGTGACCACGAACGCGTTCCAGAACATGCCCGTTCGCGTTTGGCCCTTGGCAGAATCGTGCAGGTTGGAAAGCGTAGTGTCGGCACGCCATAGCTTGATGCCAAGCCAGATCAGATAGAGCGCACCCGCAAACTTCATACCCGTAAACAGGGTCGCGGACGTGGCCAAGATCGCACCGGCGCCAAGCAGCGACGCGGTCATCGCCGTGAAGTCGCCGAGCGTGACGCCGGGCACGGTTGCCCAGCCTGTGGCACGCCCACGCGCCAGCGCGTAGCTCACAACCAGCATGACGGGGGGCCCCGGAATGGCAAGCATCACGGAACTCGCGACGACGAACGCGACCCACATCTCAATTGCCATGATGCCCGTCCATCTCTCAATCAGTTCGTCGCGTCAGCAAGGACCTTCATTCGGTCATCGGAGCATATGTGGAAAGTACCTGGGCGCGGGCCTTGACGATCTGCATGCGGGCTTCGGCTAAGAACAGTTTCATGTCGAGCCCACCACTAGTGCTCCAATCACTGTCGCGGAAGGCTTGATCGGCGTCGCGATAGTGAAGCCATTTGCGTTGCGCTTCCCTCAAGAGTTTGCGGTTCTTGTCGTCGAGCGCGGCCGAGGCGGCCTTGTAATTCGTATTCAGGATCTTGTCCCATGCCGACGCCGCGGTATCGGTGCATGTGATCATTGCGAGATTGCCCGATGCATTGTCGAGACACGCCTGGTACGTACTGTCGATGGCCGCCACAGGATGGGCAACGGCAAAAGCAAGCAAGACAATAAGGACGCGCGGAAGTTGCATTGAGGGGTTCCCCTATCCGGTTGTAGCACCCAGAGTATCGGGCAACTTTTGCACGGGCTTATGGTGACTTCAAATACTTATCGTTGACGCGCGGACCCCATCAGCTCCACCGATGCCGACCGCAGCGCGGACGGACGCGAATAACGAATTACCAGAGCAGCGTCGATCATCGTGACGGTCAGGTTCCAGGCAAACACGTAGATCAGCGGATTGAGGTCGCCGCCGTCTCCCCATGCGAGAAGAAGTGATGCAATGCCAAGCGCATAACCGACGCACACCATCAATGCGAAAACCAGGCTCTTGCCGGTGGCCGACTTCGTTCGCAGCAGCTTCGCGATGGACCAATACCAACTGGTCGAAAAGCTGAAGAACATCAGCGCTTGAAGAGTTTCGATGGTGGTCATAACAGCGTCCTCGCCTATATCCCCTCGACAAAATCTCCTGTTTTTCTTGTTTTCTATTCGAGGTGCCTATGCCCCTCCTGATAGGGCAATCTTCTTGTTTATCGACCTTTGCCGGAAAACACTGTGAAGCGTTTCACAGTTAGCGTGACGTTTGTTCTGGATGTCGCTCGGCGGTGAAGGCTAGTTGGCGTTGCGCTCGATCGGCTCGACAGGCGGTGAAGACAGTCCCGCTGGCAGCGGTACCGACGAGGCATACTGAGGTGACTGCGCCGTGGACCGCGAGTAGCGGACCACCAGAACAGCGTCGAACGCTGTCACCAACAGGTTCCACCCATACACCGAGATCAGCGGACTGAGGTCGCCGAACTCCCGCCACGCAACCAATTTCGAGCTGATGCCGAGGACATAGCCGAAACAGATCATCAAGACGAAATAGAGGCTTTTGCCCGCGGCCATTTTGGTCCGGACCATCTTGGCGATGGACCAGTACCAGCTCACCGAAAAGCTCACGAGCATCAAACCCTCAAGAGTTTCAATGGTGGTCATTTGCCCCTCCCCCCGCGAAGTCTGCGGCGCACTGGCGCGTCTTCTCTCGACGCGCTTTCATCTGGATGCGCATGCCTCAAGGAGACCACAAGATTTGTATGCCTTTTGTGGAATGAATTCTGTGAAGTGGTTCACACCGCCGCGGAATTCCCGGCTCGCGTTAGATTGCGCGGTGCGTTCGGAAGGCCTCGCCGGCTAAGCGACGCGGAAGATTTGGCCGGTTTGGGCGCCCTCCACGCTCTTGGCGTAGGCGAGGGCGGCGCGGGCC
>CAKZLS010000014.1 GCA_937127205.1 uncultured Rhodospirillales bacterium | reverse complement strand
ACAAAGTTACGCGTCGGGGGTCATGGTATTTCTACAGCGGCCGAAAATCCTGCCAGTGGTAAGTTCCCTTTGCCCCGCAAAGGGCTTGGTCGGCAGCCGGTCTCCGTCGTTAGTACCGGCGTCTGGCGAATCTCGATCCGCGGCACGCTTTTGTCGCATCCGTCAACGTGTGAATGCCGCTCTCCGACAACAGCGGAATCATCGCAAGAAAGATTTCGGCCGTAATGAGCGAGTCCCCGAGGGCGGTGTGCCTCCCGGATGCCGTTACTCCGAGGCGCCGGGAGATGGCCTCAAGCGTCCGGTCTTCTTGGTTGGGCGTAACGATGCTTTCCAACAAAAGCGTGTCGAGAACCGGATTGGAAAAC
Source organism: uncultured Rhodospirillales bacterium (assembly GCA_937127205.1). Taxonomy (GTDB): domain Bacteria; phylum Pseudomonadota; class Alphaproteobacteria; order Rhodospirillales; family Defluviicoccaceae; genus CAKZLS01. The sequence continues at coordinate 4,926 of CAKZLS010000014.1, read as the reverse complement.
CGAACGCCCGCGCTCTTTTCCTTGATCTCAAAGAACCGCATATCGAATGCCACGTCGTGCCCGACGATGACCGTGTCTCCCACGAAACGGTAAAAGTGCGGCAAGACCTGTTCGATCTCCGGCTGGCCGCGCAGCATGTCTTGGGAGATCCCGTGGATGGCTTCGGATTCATCAGAGATCTCCGGTCGCGGATTGACCAAGGCATCGAACATTTCCTGTCGGAGGATGCGCCCATTCACGATCCGAATGGCGCCGATCGCGATTATTTCGTCTCCGGCGCTGGGATCGAGGCCCGTGGTTTCGGTGTCGATGACCGTGTAGCTGAGCCGGGACAAAGGAACGCTATCGAGATCGTCCAAGCGTGCGGCGTGTCCGGACAGGCCGAAATCAAAATCGATTCCATCCACGGCTGCGGAAGGGGAGGTAGCCATTTCGGCGGGGCCGGAATCACTCAGCGGCAACACCAGATGCAGCGAAGGACCGCTGGTGTCGGTTTGCGCATGCGGCCAAATGGCGGCGCTGTGGCGCTCGATGACGTCAAACAAGGTTACGGAAGATCCGGTCCGGTCCGACATGACATTGTGGTTTCCCCATCCCTGCAGGGCCTCCATGTAAAGCGGTGCCCCGGACCATTCCAGGATCAGGTTGGCGAACGCGGCCCCACATTCGAGAGTCAACGTGATGCTTTCGGCGCGACACGCGTGTCTCAACTGGTTGATCAGAAATATCATCGAACGGGCGAGGGCGTAGCTGTCCACCTTGAACCTGAGAGGTTCGATCGGAACGCTGACACCAATTTCGATATCGAGAATGCCGTGAACGTGGCGCTGGATTGCCGCCAGAAGGTCGCTCGCGAGCGCATCCTGCAACGGCCACGTGCCGTCGTGGTTGGCCGAAGACCGATCTTCGAGACCCACGAAGATGTCGCCCATCTTGAGTGATTCCTCATGAATGGCCCGGTGGAATGCGTGCCGGCTCCGATCGTCCATGTCGGGGTATTCCAGGATGGCCTCGATGGCGCCGCGGATCGCCGCCGAAGCGGAACGTTGCTTCTCGATCAGCGACTGCAGGCGCGCGGCCCGGCTCGCCTCCCTGGAAACACGGTGGGTGACATCATCAAGGGTGAGAATATAGCCGTGCCAGCCGCGGCCCCTGCCCGAGATCGGAACCAAATGAACGTTCAGGATCTGCCCGCCGCCTCTGGAAACAACCAACGGCACCATGGTATCGGTGTCGCCTCGTTGCCGACTGTGCATAAGGGTCATTAAGGCATGATTGATCTGGTGTTCGTCGAGAACGCCGTGTACCGACCGGCCGAGACCGATCCAGTCGGCCGCGCCGCTCGAGCGGATCGTCCCTTCGAGCATTTTTTGGGCTTGGTGATTGTAGAGCAGAATGCGGCCGTCAAGATTGCACACCAGGATCCCTTGCGAGATTTTCGACATCAAGGCGGACAGCGTGTGCTTCTCGTCTTCCAGTGCGGAGGCCGCCTCGCGCACGCGCCCGTCGAGCTCATGCTGCAAGCGCTCGTAGCGCTCGGCCAGGAGGGTCACGCCGCCGAGAAGCTCCCTGACCTCGGATGGTCCGGCCATCGGCGGCCGGTGAGCCGAATTGGTCACCGCAATCACACGCGCATCTTCCGCGAGTGATTTCAGCGGCGTGACATAGCGCGAAAAAAGCCAGTTCGTGCCGAAACCGATCAACACGAGGAGATACGCGAGAGTGATGACCACATAGCCGCCGAGGGAGGCCCAGAGACCGGAGATGACCGCTTGCTCGTCATCCGCCAAGTCGCTCCACATGGCGCCTGCGACACCGACGATCACACCGACCGTCAGCACGCTCGCAATCAGGAAAATGAGCAAGGCGTTCTTGGGCACGTACTTATTCTCTCCCGCTCCGGCAGTCACCGCCGGTTGGTATAGTGTGTTTCTGGAATGCCCGGGTCTGTCAAGATTGACAGGGCATGGGGATTGGGCGACCATGCCGCGTGAAATCCTTAACAATCGAAATGAATCAACGACTTAAGCATGACCACACAACTTCAGGAAATTGACCCGTGTCCGAGCTGTGAAGGCACGCGCTTTCAGCTACTGTTCACGAAAAAGGAGCGGGACTTCTGGCGTTGCTGTGGATGCGGTGTGGAAAGACAATACCCGTTGCCCACCAACGAGCAGCTAGAGCAGTATTACAGCAGACATTACGAATCCGGGCGGCTCGCTTCCATGGTGGAGGAACAGGAGATGATTCGTGTGCGGGCCGAGCGCCGCGTCCGGGAAGTGCGGCCGCACCTCCCGCCCGGTCGATGGCTCGATGTCGGTTGTTCAAGCGGAGCGTTCGTTCGCGCCGCTCGCGGCGACGGGATCGATGCCCGCGGCATCGAGCTGGCGGCACCCGCGGTGGCCAATGCCCAAGCCAGCGGGCTGCCGGTGGAGCAGTCGCGCATCGAAGATCATCAACCCGACCAGCCTTATGATGGAGTCACCGCTTTCGATGTCATCGAGCATGTTCAGGATCCGGTCAGCTTCGTAAAGAATGCGGAGCGTCTTCTGCTGCCATCCGGCAAGCTCGCGTTGACGGTGCCCAATCTCGCCTCGGTTACTTGCCGGCTTATGGGTAAGCGTTGGTACTTTTACATTCCCGATGGCCACTTGTACTATTTCGATCCGCGGACGCTGCGGGCGTTACTCGAGGCGCACGGGTTTGGGGTTGAGAGAATTGTGGCGATCCCCAAGGCGATGACGCCGCGTTACACCTTGGGTCAGCTTCAGCAGCTCAATCCGCTATTGGCAAAACTGGTGCATCCGATCGTGCAGATCATGCCGGACAGTATCGCCAACATGGCTGTGCCCGTCTACGTCGGTGAAATTCTTGCGATTTCCCGGAGAGCGGCGCTCAGCCCACGAGGTTCAGCTTGAAGTGATAGAGGATGAACTTCTTAAACTCTTTCACGATCTTGAACGATGAACGGAGAAGGTCGCGTTCCTGATTGTTCAGCTCCTGGGGAGTGACGTAGTTGTCAAACGTACTACCGCGCACCAGTTGCTCCAATTGCGCCTTGACGCGGATGGACGACATGATATCGAGAGACTCGATCAGATCGGCCGATAGCCCCCGTGTGAAAACACCCAGACTGCTTAGATTGTGAATTCGGTCCAGCGTGCTGGTCTCAAGAATTCGGTGCTCCAGGGCAAGGCAGCGGACACCGTGAACAATGGGAAAAACACCGCCTTTCTTGATGTCCAATTTGCCGGCATTTGGCGGCTGTTTCTCGGTAATCAGCCGGTTGAACATCCCGAGCGGCGTAGCGAATCCAAGCATCGGCTTGGCAATATGGCCAAGAACAACGGTCTGATTTTCGAGCAGCTCGAACACATGGGCTTTGAGAGCGTTGAGCAGGTCTTCGTCACCGGCGATCGGGCTGGCATCCAGAAAGACCGCGAGCTGATTGAATGAGGTTTCGTCCGGCTGGTAGATCCAGCGGCGCAGCGACTCCTTGTACGCTTCCACGGATTGGGTCCAGTCGGGGTTGGAGACCATCACGTTTCCCTCGCACGGAGGATACCCAAGGTCCGAGAGCGCTTCGACAAATGCCTGGGTCGTCGGCGCCACGTCGTCCCAGGTCAGGCCCGGCCCCAGGATCAGACCGTTGTCCTGATCGGTTTTGACCAGTTGTTCGCCCCTTCCCTCGCTGCCCATGACCATCAGGCAGGACGAGTCGCGCACCTCCTTCGGCGCCACGTTCTGATAGACTTGCGCGAGGAGTTCCCGATTAAGCCGGGTTACCAGTCTGGCCACGTAGCGTGTTTTCACGCCGCGCTCGAGGAAGCTCTTGATCAGTTCGGTGATGGCCGCGCCGGCCTTGTTAAAGTCGTCTCCCGACGACGCGCTCTTTACCTGACCCGCGATGACGTTTGCGCGGCTCGCGATCGAGCGCAGCAGGTCCCGTTGTTCGAAAATTCCTTCGATTTCGGCGCCGCGAGTGATCACCACATGCCGAATGGAGTGCCGCGTCATCACTTGAAGAGCGTCGAACACTGAATCATCGGGGCTCAGCGATATGAGAGCTTCGCGGGTCAGGTCGCCAACCGGCGTCGAGTCAGGGAGATGAAGCAAGGTGTGTTTCTCGTGAAAATCCCCCCTGGTGAAGATTTCGCGACCGGTATCGCGGTCAACCAGAAGTGCCGTAACATTCTGCGCCTGCATGATTTCCATCGCCTCCCCAAGGGAGATTTCAGGAGCAACGAACACCGGGTGATGAAGGTCCGACGTGCCGATGGGCGCCATCAGCGCCGCTGCCGCCTCGCGACGTTCGTGGACCGACACGATGTGATCGAGACGATGCATCAGCTTCCGGCTGTAGAACTTCCGGATCTCCGGATTACTCTGTAGCAGCATCAGGAAGTAGCCGGCCGGGATGCGAAGACAAAGGGATCGCTTTCGGGCAACAAAGGTATTCTCGCTTCGGCCTTCGATCAGCGCCCGAAAACCGAAAACCTGATCGTCGGCGTAGCGCCCGATGATCCCTGTGTTGTCCAGTTCCTCCACCAATCCCTCTTTGATCAAATAAAGATAGCTGGGGGAATCAAATCGATTGAAGATCGTCTCGCCTGGCGCGAATTCACCCGGCGATACGGCAAGGACCATGTCGGAGAGATCGTCGGCATCCAGCCGATCAAACGGCTCAACACCCTTGATAAAGGTTGTTTCGTCGACAGGACTCACGTCGGGCTCGACCTTTTTTGCTTTTTCGCGCTGCGCGATAACGCGTGAGACGGAATGCGCAAGAAAAAGGCCAGCAACTGTCTGTAAAGTCAAGGATAGCTGGGCTCCATCGGATCCGCCCGATCCAACATTGCCCTGTGCTCAAACAATCGGGTAGGCGGGTTCCTCGCGGTTCCCGCCTCCCACACCACCGGGCATACG
>CAKZLS010000013.1 GCA_937127205.1 uncultured Rhodospirillales bacterium | reverse complement strand
CGCACCGCAAGTTCATTGCGTATTCCCCGGCCGCGTTGACATTGTTCGAGAAGGCGGGCCTTCCTACTGGCCTTGACGACGGGTTCATCAACGTAAGCGAAGAAAAATCTCCCGAATGGTTCGTCGAGACGTGCCGGAACCTCCGCTACTGGCAGCGCGAAACCGCGGTCAAACTAATGTAATCGGGAGCGCTTTCGGGGCGGCATACCGGCCGCTCCGATTTTCCCGGTATTTCAGCCGATCCGTACGTTCTCACGAAACCCAGGAGGATTTTCATGCCTGTTGTACCCAGACCCAAACACATGTCGGCTTTCATCGTGGCTGCGGTGGCGCTATTCACCGCGCCAATGGTGCTAAACCATCTCAGCAGTTCGGCCGGTCCGGCTCGCGACGCCGCATCGGAAACCCGGTTCGAGCGTGTGCAATACATGGAGGAGGCGGCTCAACAGGTGGAATAGCGTCGGCAACGGCTGCAGCGCTTCACCGGGTGCGCTGAAGACGCGGGCACCAGATGTTTGATGCACATCACCAGCTCATTGACAGAAAGCGGGAACAATCCTTCGCCTTCAGGTGTTTGACCTTGTGTAGGAATGTGAGCCGAAGGCCTGCAAAAAAAGTGGTGGCCCTGGGCTCCGGCGATTGAAAGCGCTGCACACAACAGTCAGGGAGAAAACGGATGAGTTCGGACACCGATGGAACCGCGACGCAATATGTGACAGCATTTTTCGACACGTACAGCGAAGCCGATGCCGCGATCGAACGCGTTGTCGACTTGGGTGTTGCGCAAGGCGATATTCGCCTGGTCGAGGGCAAGCAGGCGGCGCCCCAGCCGGTCGACGAGAAAAAAGAGAACCAGGGGTTCTTGGACGCCTTGGCCGATTTTTTCATGCCCGACGAGGACCGCAACACGTACGCCGAGGGTTTGAACCGGGGTGGTTATCTGGTGTCGGTTGCCACCACCGTGGCAAACCGGGATCGCGTTATCGACATTCTCGACAATGAAGGCACGGTGGATATGGAAGAGCGCGAAGCATCGTGGCGCGCCGACGGTTGGAAGGGGTTCCGTACCGACGCGTCCGTGACCGGCCACATAACGGGCTCTCAAAGTGAGATCGACACCGAAGAAGGGGTGCCGGTCATCAGGCACGAAATGCGCGCCGGCAAGCGCGACGTCAATGCCGGCGGCGTCCGCGTCCGGTCCTATGTGGTCGATACGCCGGACGAGTAATAGGCAGCGTCGCATGAAGCGTGACGGTGCTAGAGAACCGCCAGCGCATTTTGGCGGATTGGTCGTTGGTGGAGGGGACGTGGCGTGTTCTTTCGGTCAGCCGAGGGACAGCGTTGGCGGAGAGGACGGCGAAACCTTGGACACGGATGACGGCATGCGCGACGACTGGCTGCGGCGGAACCAGGAGATGGTCGGTGACGGTTTGCGCGTTCTCGCTGTTGCCGAAAGACAGTCGCGAACGCGTGCGAGGATCCGTACAACGGGCTGACGTTTCTGGGTCTGGTGGGTCTTTACGATCCGCCGCGCGAAACCATTCCCGACGCCATCGCCGCCTGCCAAGATGTCGGTATCGGCGTGGTGATAGTCACCGGCGATCAACCGGCGACAGCCGCCAACATCGCCCACGCCATCGGCATCACCGAGAACCGGCAGCCCGAGGTCCTGCGCGGACGTGATCTGGGTCGCGTCGGCGATGCCGGTGCCGACCGCCTCGCGG
>CAKZLS010000012.1 GCA_937127205.1 uncultured Rhodospirillales bacterium | reverse complement strand
CAGGATGATCAGGCCAAGAATGCCACCTACTTCAATACCCATCGGTCTCTCCTCTCTTCTCTGTTCGAACTGACCCATCTGTCGGCCGAACTATCGAAACAATCGCCAATACGGCGACCAATGCTCTGGGAATAACGCGTGGCCTGCTCAAAGGTTCCTCGGCTTGCCGAGAACCGTGACGCGGATCGCGTCGATCCGGCAGAACCACGGGAACCGAAGCCGCCGCCTCTGCGTTGTTCCGACAGCAGCACCTCGGGACGGCATGAGCATGGCTGTTTACAGCGCACCCCCGCTGCGGCTCAGGAGCATTGGGAAAAAGAGAGACCATGGAACAGATTGAACAGTGGCTGAACTCCACTCTGGCCCAACAGCTAAGTCAATTCGTCGCGGACTTTTGGGCCGCGTTACCACAAATCGCGGTGGCCATAGCAATTCTCTTCATCACATGGCTGGTCGTCAAAGCCGCGCGCAGCCTTGTGGTCCGGGTGGCGCGGTCGGCGCACATCCGCCGATCGCTGATCGAAGTGCTTCAGATGATCGTGACCGCAGCCGCTTGGATTGTCGGCATTCTGATAGCCACCGTCATTGTATTTCCGAGCATGACGCCGGCGAAAATGCTGACGGCGCTCGGCCTCGGTTCGGTCGCCATCGGGTTCGCTTTCAAGGACGTGTTCGAAAACTTCCTCGCGGGAATTCTGATCCTCTTCCGCGAGCCTTTCCGCCTCGGAGACTACGTGGAATGCGGCAGCATCGAAGGCCAGGTCGAGGAAATTACCATCCGCGATACGCACATACGCCAAACCGACGGGCAGCGCGTGGTGATGCCCAACGCTTTACTTTTCAAAGAGCCGGTAACGGTCCGTACCGACAAAGATTTGCGGCGCACCACCATCACTTGCGGCGTCGCCTACGGTGAGGAAGTTGACCTGGCGCGAGAGGTCATCACCCGTGCCGTTAAACATGTCGACACGGTCCGAAACGATGTCCGCGACGTGCAGATTTTCGCCAAGGAGTTCAATTCGTCATCCATTGATTTCGAAGTCACATGGTGGACAGGTTCGAGGCCCATCGATATCCGCGTTTCTCGCGACCAGGTGGTCGCGGCGGTGAAGCGCGCACTGGACGATGCCGGTATCGAGATTCCGTTCCCCTATCGCACCCTCACGTTCAAGGGACCACCTCCGGATGGACTCGGCCAGCAACGCAGCGGGCACCAAGAGTCCGCCGCCGGGCAACTCGACACGGCCCCTTCATAGCATTTCATTTGGCTCAATTGGCAAGAGGCAGGAGAGGTATCATGGGTGAGGAAGATCAGCAGCGGATCCGAGACCTGGCCTACAGCCTTTGGGAGTCCGCAGAGCGGCCCCACTGGTCGGCCCTGGAATATTGGCTGATGGCCGAGCAGATGATTTTGGGTATGGCAATTTTCACCAACAAAGAATTTAGACAGCGGATGACGTCGTGCCCGACCATGCCGGACAAGCCTTCCGCAAGCCCGGGCGCCGCCGCCATTGTGGTCGAGGCAGGCGGGGCCTCAGGACACTCTTTCGAAAACCAGCAGCCGACCGGGAACTCATTGCGGTATTGAGGCGTTAACAACCGGCAACCAAGGTTTTCCAACGAAGGAGTACCAAACGATGAATTGGGATGAAATAAAAGGAAACTGGAAA
>CAKZLS010000011.1 GCA_937127205.1 uncultured Rhodospirillales bacterium | reverse complement strand
AACACGTCAAAACCCGAAGGCGCGGCGCGAAAACTGTTGGACTCGTCGCTGGCGCATCAGTTCGGGTGGTCGCCTAAATTGTCTATCAAGGAAAGCATAGAACTGGTGATCGAATCATATCTTCAGAAACAAGCAGCATGAACTTCGGCGTTTAAGGGAGCCAATATGTTTTATCCACTTGCGACTTCGACCTGGGACGAGAAGGAGACCGAGGCGCTCCAGGAAGTGATCGAGTCAGGCATGTTCACCATGGGCGCGCGTGTGCGCGAGTACGAAGACGCGTTCGCGAAAAAGTTCGGTACCGAATATGCGGTGATGGCGTCGTCGGGTTCCGCCGCCAACCTGTTGGCGATCGCGGCGACTTTTTATCACCCGGACTTCAACATGGAGCGCGGCGACGAGATCATCGTCCCGGCCGTCAGCTGGTCCACCACCTACTTTCCGGTCTCGCAGCTTGGCTTCAAGCTCCGGTTCGTCGATATCGACCCGCACACGCTCAACCTGGATCTGGAAAAGACCAAGAAAGCCATAACCGATCGTACCCGGGGCGTATTCGCGGTGAACCTGCTTGGCAATCCCGTGCACAAAAGCCAGCTTCAGGCCATTTGCGACGACGCGAACATCTTGCTTATGGAAGACAACTGCGAGTCCATGGGAGCGCGCTGCGAGGGCCAATTGGCCGGCACCTTTGGATTGTTCGGTACGTTTTCCACCTTCTTTGCCCACCATATCTGCACCATGGAAGGCGGGATGGTGGTGACCAACGACCGAAAGCTGAACGACACCATGCGCAGCCTGCGCGCCCACGGCTGGGTCCGCGACTTGCCGAGCGACACCCATCTTCCGGTGGATCCGGACCCGTTCGTTCGCCAGTTCCGCTTCGTGCTGCCGGGCTATAATTTGCGGCCGTTGGAAATGGGCGGCGCCACCGGTGTCCATCAGCTGAAGAAGCTCGACGGCATCGTCGCGCAGCGGCGGAAGAATGCCGAGGTGTTCAAGAATCTGTTCGGCGGCGTCAACTATCTCGACATTCAGCAAGAGACCGGTGAGAGCTCATGGTACGGTTTCGCCATCGTCCTGAAGGGACATATGGCCGGCCGGCGCGAAGAGGTCGTTACGGCGCTTGCCGAAAACGGCATCGAACGACGCCCGATCATGGGGGGCAATTTCTTGAATAACCCGGTCATGGAGCACCTCGACCACTCCATTGGCTCGGAGATCACCGTTGCCGAGGATATCGATAAAAACGGTTTGTATCTCGGAAACAGTCAGGAAGATATGACCGAGCGCCTGCAGAAGGCATTCGAGGTCATCTCCTCGGTGGCCGAGTAGCATACCGAAGTCAACCGTTGACCAGGGCGGCGTCCCACATCCTCCCCGGGTGTGTCGGAGCGCCGCTCATGGCCGCCGCCGCGCCTTCTAATTCCAGCCTCTCACCACCGATAATCAGAAACCGCTGCTGCCGCGCTCTTCGAATGATCGATGGCGGGAACCGCACCGGCGTTTGGCGCGTTATCATGGCAGCGGCGCCTTGAAGTGACCATTTCGTGACAGTGGCCGGATCGCCGGTGGCATGATCGTACGCCAATACTATATACTTTGAAACACCCGGGGGAACTCCATGCCTGATCTCGCGGCCTCACGTCGGGCGCCCAGTGAACGGGGCGCAGAAGTCTCTGATCCTATTCACGAACTGCCGGAGCGATTCCGGCAGACGCGTGCGATGAGTGAACACCTCGCGCGGCCGCTCTCAGCGGAAGATCAGGCGGTTCAGGCGATGGACGACGCCAGTCCCACAAAATGGCACCTGGCTCACACCGCTTGGTTCTTCGAAACGTTTATTCTCACGAGGTTCCAGCCGGGATACCGCGCTTACGATCAGCACTTCGCGTATCTTTTCAACTCCTATTACGAAGGCGCCGGACCGCGGCATCCGCGTCCGGACCGGGGCATGCTGACCCGTCCTGCGGTGGATGAGGTGCTTTCCTACCGGCACCATGTTGACGCGGCCATGAACGCGCTTTTGGCGGTGGGAGACGGCGTAAGCGGGACCGAGGTGGCGGACCTGGTGGAATTGGGAATCCAACACGAACAACAGCATCAGGAACTCCTGCTCACCGATATCCTCAACCTGTTTTCCCGAAATCCCCTCCGCCCCGCTTACTGTGCCGATCCCCGGCGAAGCCCCGCGGTTGAGGCGACCGCGCTTCAGTGGCGCGAATTCGAGGGCGGCGTGGGGCGCGTGGGGTATGGGCGGAACGGCTTTTGCTACGACAACGAAACCCCGAGGCACGAAGTGCTCGTTCATCCGTTCCGGTTGGCGTCGCGGCCAGCCACCAACGCGGAGTGGCTCTCATTCATGGAGGATGGCGGTTACCAAAGGCCCGAGCTCTGGTTGTCCGACGGCTGGGCAATGGTCCAGTCGGAAGGCTGGCTGGCGCCGCTCTATTGGGAGCGCCGAGAGGAGCACCGATACGCC
>CAKZLS010000010.1 GCA_937127205.1 uncultured Rhodospirillales bacterium | reverse complement strand
CGCCTACGACGAGCGCGCGTTCCCAGGATTGAAGCCTCGCACCGTCGCCGATTTCTTCGATATCAAGCAGTTTCCCGGCAAGCGCGCGCTGCAGCGAGCGCCGATAGCGGTGCTGGAATGGGCACTCCTGTCCTACGATGTTCCGCGGGCGCAAATATACAACTTGCTCAGCACAAAACGCGGCCTCGACCTCGCTTTCCGCCGGCTCGATCAGTTGCGCGGACATATAGTTTGGTGGTCGGATGGATCTGCGCCGCCGTCGCTATTGCAACAGGGAGAAGCCGCTATGGCGAGCGGTTACAACGGGCGCTTTTTTTATGCGATCGTAGAGCAAGACGCGCCGATTGCCATGATCTGGGACGGCCAGTTGATCGACTACAGCACCTGGGCGATCGTCGCCGGCGCCGACGACCGAGCGCTGGCCGAACGCTTCGTGCGCTTTGCCACGCGCGCAGAGAAGCTGGCGACCCAGGCACGGCTCATCTCCTATGGTCCGACCCGGGCCTCGGCACGTGAGCGCATTGGCACGTATATCGGCAGCAACATTCCGATGAGTGCCCATCTGCCAACGGCGCCCCGCCATCTTGAGAGTGCGATCCGCCAGGACCATCGATGGTATGCGACCACCGAGAGGCTGCGCCGCCGACGCTGGAAGCTCTGGATCGATAGCTTGCCGGACAGCGACCGCCCGCCCGAGTAAAGCACAGGGTAGTGTAAGCCATTGGTTCGCGAATGCGATCATCGATCGACTTCACCAAGGTTGATCTAAAAATAATTCCAGCGCGTAAGGCTGTCGGACGGATATTTCGAAGGATACTTTAATGCGTATTTCAGACCGACCCGAATATAAGGCAAAACGCCCGCCCTTGACCGCAGAACCCTCCGCCCTGGTCTTGGACGTTGCCGGCGAAATGGACCAACTCAATTACGGTTCCGTCGTCATTGTTAACGATGATCGTGAAGTCGTCGGTATTTTTACGGAGCGTGACCTGTTGAAACGCGTCGTCGCCCGGAACCTGATCCCGAGTGAAACGCGCATCGGCGACGTGATGACGGATCACGTCAAGGTGGCGTCGGCATCCGACGACGTTGTCGATTGGTTGAGACAAATGTCCAATGATCGGTTCAGACATCTTCCGGTCGTCGACAAGGACGGGCGCATCGTCCACGTCATGTCTCAAGGTGACTTTGTTTCGTTCACCTGGCCCGAGCTGCTGGTTCGCATAAAAGATACTGTCACACGCTCTTACCCGCGCGTGATCTCGCCGCTCTGGCAAACGGCCGGCGTTGCCGCATACACACTCGCGATTATTTTCGTGGTGCGTAATGCCTTTTGAGGAACGGGGCGATAAACTTTTCTCGGTGCTGTTTCGATACGCCGAGAAGTTTGTGCTCATCCTCGTGGGCGGTTTCTCGTTCGGCGCGATTATCCAAATATCGGCCAAGATTTTCGCCGGTGGCGTTGTCGAACTCGCCGACCTTCTGTTGATTTTTATTTATATTGAAATCATGGCTATGGCGAATGTGTACTTTGTTCGCCGCAGTGTGCCATTCACCTATCCCATGTTCATCGCGGTCACGGCGCTGTCGCGCCTTATTGTGTTACAAGGCAAGGACATCGCGCCCGAAAACCTCTTATACGAAAGTGGCGCCATTTTGCTGGTCAGTCTTTCGATTTTGATCGTGCGCTACTGTGACCGGTTTAGTAGTGACGAGACACGCGAGGTACTTGACGAGTCCAAGAGAGAACGGCCGTCACAATGACGCACTATCGACGCAGATCGGGTTAACGCGGCAACCAATTGTAATCGGCCTTTTTTGCCACGATAAACACGGCTTTTCCTTTGCCAGGCTGCCAGAGATGATCGATGCGGAAACCGGTTTCAGTCATGCTGTTCTGCAGTTCCTTCTCGGTGAAGATCTTGAGCGGCGGCATCAAACCCAGGACCGTCCCGATCGGCGCGAACTTCTTTAAGAAACTCGTGCCGTCTGCGAGGCATGTTGTGCTCGTGACGAAAATCCCCCCCGGTTTGAGCATTTTGTGAACTTTGGACATAACGGCTTCCTTGTCGTCCACCAAGTGCAGAATGCTGAGACCCAGTACGGCGTCCAAGGTTTGATCAGGAACGCTGAATGCATTGATGTCCGCCATCAGGAACTTAATGTTCGTGATGTTGTTTGCGTCGGCTTTGGCCCGCGCGATTTCGATCATTCTCGTTGAGATATCGATGGCCCGGATGTGCTTTACGTGGGGAGCGTGGACGATGGCGGTGGACCCGGTCCCGCAGCCGAACTCCAAGACCTCCATGTCCGGGCGCAAGTATTGTTGCGTGACCTGGAGTTTCTTCTGGTAGGAGTCCTCGTCGGCAACGGGCATATGCGAATACGTCCGGGCCATCTTGTCCCAAAACTTGCTTGGATCACGCATCTTCGTGTTTGCCCAGAGGGTCGATCCGACCGAGTGATTTCATTCGATCGGATTTTGCTTCAGAGGAGCGGGATGTCGCCGGCCGGATCAAGCCGGCGACGCCGTTGTGAATTGCCGTTATTCGAGGCGCGTGTCTGAGACCGGCGGTGTTTCCTCTTTATTGGCGAAATAGGCGCGGGTGAGTTGGAAGATCACCGGGCTCAACAACAGTAGCGAGACCAGGTTAGGGATCGCCATGAGAGCGTTGAGGGTGTCAGCCAGCAGCCACACGAAGTCGAGCTCGGCCACCGCGCCGATGGGTACCACCAGGATCCACAGCACGCGGAAAGGCTTCTCGAACTTTTCGCCGGCAAGGTATTCCCAGCACTTCTCGCAGTAGAACCCCCAGCCGAGAATGGTAGTGAAG
>CAKZLS010000009.1 GCA_937127205.1 uncultured Rhodospirillales bacterium | reverse complement strand
CAAAATATGGTCGAGGCCCTTGGGAACGATATGGGTGAAGCCAACCTCGAGATAGCGTAGGAAGACCGCAGACCGGCTCTGAGCGCGCGGCTGCGCCACCGAAAGCGGAGCGGAAGTTTCCCCGGCGCGGACGAATTCCGAACCGAGGACCTCATCGGATGCGCTCTTTACAACCCGGATCGCGCTATCGCCGAGCCAGGGGTCCAAGCGCCAGGTCAGCCGGTCGGTGCCGGGCGGTGCCTGCGCGGTCAGCGCCAATCTGGAGATGCGTGCCAGCGCGGTGTCGCCCACTTCGGGGACGTCGACGGACGCGATGCTTAGCAGAATCGGTTCGCCGTTGCCCTCAAGCGTGATCCAGCCGAGAAAATCTGCAGCGACCCGGTCGAACTCCGCCTGGAGTGCCGCCGGCGGCAAGATCCGCAGCCGATCGTAAGTCGCTGCCTCCGGGCTGTCGGCGGTGTCTTCATGGCCGGCCCCGATCCCGGCGATGGCAGCCTCGAGATTGAGGGTCGCTTGGATCGCCACATTTCCATCTTCCGCCATGCCAATCGTGGCGATGATCGGCCGCACCTCGTGGGCGTTCGCGTTCCACGACCAGAACGCAGCCATGAACAAGAACATCCAGGCAATCAGTACCGCGTTAGGCTTCGCCATCGGCCTCCCCCAATGCAATTAGCAGATTGCCGCCATCGGCAGGCATGAGCGATCATAATGCATGAGGATCGCGAAATTGAGAGCGTGGTGTGTCCTCGTCGTGGTGGCCGCGCTAACCTGCGGCACCCGGGCGGCGGCGCATGAGTTCTGGGTGGCGCCCGAGCGGTACGTGTTGGAGCCCGGTGAGCAAGTCGTCGCCACACTGCGCAATGGGGAGATGATGCGCGGTAACGAGCTTCCCTATCTGTCCCCCTGGTTTCACGCATTTACCGTGACAGCCGCCGATGGAACCACGGCCGTAGCGGGGTTCGAGGGCGACATGCCGGCGCTCTCCTACACCGCAGCCGAGCCCGGCTTACATGTCATTGCCTACCATTCCACGGTGGATCGAGTGACCTATGACGAAGGCGAGCGGTTCCGCAAATATCTCGCCTATGAGGGGCTCGAGGGCATTGCCGAGGCTCACCGGGCTCGGGGCCTGCCCGACAGCGGTTTCACCGAAGAATATAACCGATTCGCCAAGGCGCTCGTGCAGGTTGGACCGGTAGGCGAACGGGATCGGGACGCTGCGTTGGGGCTGCGGTTCGAACTGGTGGCGGAAAACAATCCCTACGCCGCGGGGGCCGAGACCGTGACGGTTTCGTTGCTTCGCAAGGGCGAGCCGGTGGCGGGTCGACAGATCGCGGTATTCCGGTGCGCCGGCGACGTGACGCGCACTCTGGTCAACACCGATGCGCAGGGTAGGGCGGCAATCTCCATTCGCGGGGGCGGCGAATTTCTGCTCAATGCTGTGGATATCCGGGCCGTAGATATCGCGCCGGTCGAAAAAAGTAACGGCAACGGCACCATCGAATCGGATCCGGTGGTGTGGGCGAGCGACTGGGCGTCGCTGACATTCGGCATAGGGACAATGGCATCCGTTTGCCCCCAACGGAAACAGTGAAGGAAGCGGTGACGGAAGCCGGGGCGGTTATTTGGTTCTGGCGGCCGGTTTTCGGGCGGCGGCTTCCTTGTCGGCCGCTTCCTTGGCCAGGCGGAGCGCGCGCAGGTTCGCTATATGGTCGGCCTTGTCTTTTTGCGCCTTTTCTTTTTTAAGGAGGGCTTGATCGCTGTCCTTGCGAGCTGAGGAAAACAGCTCTTCGGCCCTGGATTTTGCTGATTTCGACATCACACGAATCCTCTGAGTTTGTTTTAGGCGCCGCTGGGTCGGTTTAGATGTGATCCGGACCCTTTGGCGCGGCCGGTTTAACACCCCGGCGGATGCGGAAGGTCTGAGTCTCGGACCCTCAAGCATAACGCTTCATTGTTATTATTATTCGATGTGGTTAATTTTTTCGAAGGAACGGGGCTAATCGCCGCCGCCGCATCCTTCCGTCCACCCGGCGATCGCGAGACTCAGTCGCCTCGCCGGTGGGCGGCGGCCGCCTCCAACAGACGTTGGAGGCAGCGCCTTGCGCATTCAGTCGACGATGGACAGGTTCTCGGCAGAAGACTTGCCGTTCTGTCCGGGCTGAAGCTCGTAAGAGACCTTCTGCCCTTCGCTCAGGAAGCTCAGGCCGGCGCGCTCTACTGCCGAAATGTGAACGAAAGCGTCTTTGGAGCCGTCTTCCGGCTCAATAAATCCATAACCTTTGGTCGGGTTAAACCACTTCACGGTGCCAGTGGGCATAGTTAGTTCCTCAAATAGGTGTATCAAATGCGCGGGCCACCAAAGGTGACCACGCGGCCGATGTAACGCCCACATTGTCAGGAGATAACTAAGCTAATCGGCGTACCGGTCGTTCAGGTAGCACCAAACGAATGCAACACGTATCACCCCTATTTAGACCATATCTCGGGGAAGTCAATGTGCCGATCTCGTATCAGTCATGTCTATCCAAGCGCGAAGGTCGCGCCGGTTAAACAATCGACCACTTTTAGTGCGCCATATCGGGTCCAGCGCTGAAAAGACGAATGAATTCGGCCTTGGACTTCGGGTTCTTGTCGAGGCTCGATGCGAAAGGGGGAGGTTGGTTGAAATAGGAATGATAAGCAAGCGGAACGCCGGCTTTTGCTGGTTCCGTATTCATCCAATCGTACATGAACCGGATAAACGCCGCCCGGTCTTCGACGACCGACCAAACCCCCCACTCGGGAACGGCAAAGGCTTTTTGATACTTCTTCGCCATAAAGAGCGTGTTGCCCAGTTCCCGGCGGGCCCGGTCGAATTTCTGAACGGAATCGTATTGATCGAGGCTGATGATATCGACCCAGTCTGAACCGAGGTGGCTTGGTGGGGCGACGCCGTCGGCCCCCTTGCCGGGATAGGACGCTTCGGCGTTGGGAACACCCGCTACGGGGTTCTTCTGCCAGAACCGGAAGGCGCCGGTGTAGTCAAATCGGGACTCCCTCGAAACCTCTTTGAAGATCTTCCATACATGCCGCCACGCCTGGCGATATTGCTCATAATTGTCGTTTTTGGATTGCCAGGGACGGCATCCATCCGGCTCGATCCCAAGGCGGTAGATGGCGTGCCCATGACCGGCCTCCGCCGCCAGCTCGGCCACGTCCTCGAACCAGCGGTCCCACCTGCCGTCAATCACCTCTTGCATATGCTCGTAAGCGCGCTGGTCGTCGCATTCATGTTCGTCGGGGGACATGAAGGCCAAGGGGACCGAGACGACCATGGTGACGTCGGTCCGGTCTCTCATGGACTGGTCGCCGCCACCGAAATAGTGCACGGCATTGGCGACCATTTCGGGCCTGTGATCCCATGGCCTGTTCATGCACCCATCCGAGTAGTGCTCGTGCTTGCAGGCGCGCCACCCATAATTCACGCTGACGAACTCAATCTTTCGCCCCAGGATCCTTTCCCACTCGGCATGTTTCGTCCGAACGTCATAAAAATTGTACATGCCCAATTTCGCCCATGCCGGACTCGGTTCGGCGCGCGCGCCGGGAGCGCAAACGCCGAAGAGAACGACGATAAAAGTGAAGACAGCCGATGGTAACGCGTACCGCATGGTTTCCCTCTGATCCATTGCTGGCGGATCGCTGTGTTTAGACCATGTGGCGGATTTCGATCAACGCGGAACGACCGGGTCCAGGCGGCGGCACGGAGATTGTAAAGGTCGATCTCCTTTCGGGCCTCTCTATGGCTGGCATCGAACGTTCGCGATGGATCCTGCAGCGAGCGCCGAGGTTTGCACATATATTCTTGACGCAGTAAGCTCTAACGACCTTCACCGTTTGCATTGATCGGGGTCGGGGATCTTTGTCCATGCGACTGCATTTTATCGGAAGTGGCGACGCCTTTGGCAGCGGCGGGCGCTTCAATACCTGTTTCCACGTCACCGGCGAGCAGGCCAATTTCCTGATCGACTGCGGGGCCTCGTCGCTGATCGCGCTCAAAGCCGCCGGCGTCGACCTCAACAGCATCCGGACCATCTTCAACACCCACTTTCACGCCGACACTTTGGCGGACTCCCCTTTTCCATCCTCGATGCGCAGTTCTTCTCTAAACGGCGCGAGCCGCTGACGATCGCCGGTCCGCCGGGTCTGAGCGAACGGTATGAGCGGGTCATGGAGGCCGCTTTTCCGGGATCGTCGGCGGTGAAGCCGAAATTCGCGCTGTCTCTCATCGAGTTGGAGCCACGCGTCACAACCACCCTGGACGGGGTCTCGGTCCGGCCGTTCCGCGTCAACCACGGCAATCCGGGCGGCCCGTATTTCGCGTACCGCCTGGAAACCGAAGGCCGGTCTATCGCCTATACCGGCGACACGGAATGGACCGACGAGTTGGTGGAGGCGGGGGCGGGGGGAGGAGGGGCCTCGTCGCCGCCGCCGAGTTGGCTCTCGTCGACCCAAAACGTGGCCCCGTCGTCTGACCGCATGCCGTAGCGGAACCCCGGCCCGTATTTGTTCTCT
>CAKZLS010000008.1 GCA_937127205.1 uncultured Rhodospirillales bacterium | reverse complement strand
GGTCGTGCTCTAAACTATTGCTCTAGCCGCCTGCCAAACCCAGCACTTGCCGCATGGAGTACAATCCGGGCGGCTGCCCCGCGGTCCAGAGCGCACTGCGGATGGCGCCATTGGCAAACACGGTGCGGGACGTTGCTTTGTGCGACAGCTCGATGCGTTCTCCGTCGCCGGCAAAAATCACCGTGTGCTCTCCGGCCACATCGCCCCCGCGCAGCGTCGCAAACCCGATCTCGCCAGTCTTGCGTGCCCCGACAATTCCGTCGCGGACCCGTTGAGACACGGCGTTAAGGTCGACACCGCGACCGTCGGCGGCGGCTTGCCCTAGGGCCAGCGCGGTGCCCGAGGGTGCGTCCACCTTGTGGCGATGGTGCATCTCGACGATCTCTATGTCGTATGCTTCGCCGAGAGCGGCCGCCACCTGCTGGGTCAGACCGAGCAAGAGATTGACCCCCATACTCATGTTGGCGGCCTGCACCACAGCGACCGACTGACCTGCCCATTTCAGGACATCGAAATCCGCCGGTCTCAAACCGGTCGTGCCGACCACGAGCGCGACGCTATACGACTCCGCCAGTTTCGCATGGTCTACAGTGGCGTCGGGCGATGTGAAGTCGATGACCACGTCGGAAACGCTAAACAGTTCAGCTGGATCGTCCACCACGGACATACCGGATGGTGTTCCTCCACCGAGGACCGCAACGTCCTCACCAATGGCTTCATGTCCTTTGCCCTCGCTGCCTCCAGAGAGGGTGGCGCCTTCAGTTTCCAGTACGGTTTTGACAAGCATCCGGCCCATGCGGCCGGCGCACCCGGCAATTCCGATCTTCATAAAAGTCCCCTAAAGCAAAACTCGGTCGGCCGACCGCTATTCCCGAAGATCCTCCCACAATTCCTTCACTTTGGCGAAGAAGCCGTGGGATTGAGGATTGTGTGTTTCGTTATTGCCGGCCTCCTGAAACTCGCGCAGGAGCTTCTTTTGTTCGTCCGTGAGGTCGATGGGTACTTCCACCATCGCTTCCACGAACATATCCCCACGGGAGTGAGATCTGAGAACGGACATGCCTTTTCCGCGCAGCCGAAACTGCTTTCCGGTTTGCGTGCCGGCTGGCATCGAGATCCGCGCCCGGCCGCCGTCGATGGTCGGGACCTCGGCGCTTCCGCCCAACGCCGCCGTGGTCATGGGAATAGGCATGCGGCAATAGATGTCGGCCCCGTCGCGCTGGAACAGCCGATGCGGGGCAATGGAAACGAAGATGTAGAGGTCACCCGGCGGTCCACCCCGCAGTCCGGCCTCGCCTTCTCCGCTCAGCCGGATGCGGGTTCCGTCCTCGATGCCGGCGGGAACAGTTACCTGTAGGCTTTTTTCCTTCTGCGTCCTACCGGAGCCGCGGCACGTTCCACACGGATCCTTGATCGTCTGACCGGTACCGCCGCACCCTGGGCACGTACGCTCCACGGTAAAGAATCCCGATTGGCTTCGCACGCGGCCAGCGCCCTGGCATGTGGAACAGGTGGCTGGTTTCGCGCCGTCCTTGCCTCCGGACCCGCTGCAGTCATCGCAAGCGACCCCTGTTGCGACACGGATTGTTGACTTTGTTCCGTTGAACGCGTCCTCGAGGGTGACCTGCATATTGTAGCGCAGATCGGACCCGCGGCCGCCGCCCTGGCCTCCGCCGCGCCGGCCGCCGCCGGTGAAGTCTCCGAACATCTCTTCGAAGATATCGGCAAACCCACCGCCCATGCCGCCGCCCGCACCATGAAATCCTCCGCCGGACGCCTGATCGAACGCGGCATGCCCAAAGCGATCGTACGCCGCTCGCTTTTGTTCGTCCTTCAGAACCTCGTGCGCTTCATTGAGTTCCTTAAACCGATGTTCGGCGTCCGTGTCTCCCGGATTGCGATCCGGGTGATAGCGCATGGCCTGCTTGCGGTATGCCTTGCGAATCTCATCTTTGCTGGCCCCGCGATCGACCCCGAGAACTGTGTAATAGTCTTCCTTGGACATCAATCGCCCCCAAACAATTCACCAACGGCCCGAAAACTCGGGCCGCTGGCAGCATCGTCTCTCAACCAAGATTTCACTGGAAACCCCGGATCAACTGGCTTTCTTATCCTTGTCGGGGTCAACTTCCTCGAACTCCGCGTCGACGACTTTTTCATTTTCACGTCGCGCCTCAGCACCGCCGATATTTC
>CAKZLS010000007.1 GCA_937127205.1 uncultured Rhodospirillales bacterium | reverse complement strand
TCCCTGGCTCACCCGCGGTACTCGCATTGAAACCATGTACATGCGAGAGTATTTTCATTCATCAAACAAAAATAGTTTCACGCTAGCGGGAACACAATGCCCCGCAAGGCGTTTTGCTTGCTTCTAATATTTACAGCCGAGGCAAACCAGATTGTAGTGGACTCAATATGGTCAATCGAAAGATGCAGGAACGAATGAGGCCGTCGGACCAAATAAAGCTGGATAGAAGCGAACCCGGCACGTGTTCGTCGGCATCAAACGACGAGACCGAGGATTGGATCGGACGGCAGCTCCGGGAATTGTATGACGAAACGCTGAACGAGCCGATTCCGGACAGGTTGCTTGACCTGTTAAAGCAGATCGAGAGGAAGGATACCGAACCCGAATGATGGAACCCGGGAAAAAAGGTCTCCGCGATCAGATCGTCACGTGCTTGCCCAATCTTCGCGCCTTCGCACGCAGCATCTGCAAGAACCCGGCGCGCGCCGACGACCTCGTGCAGGACACCATTGTCAAAGCGCTGGCCAATTTGGATAGCTTCCGCGAAGGAACCAATCTGGTGGCGTGGCTGTTCACCATTCTCCGCAATCACTACTATACGGAACTTCGCAATCGTCGGCGCGAGGTGGAGGATGCGGACGGTGCTCACGCCGCGCGGCTGGTAAGCCAGCCAGGGCAGATCTCGAAACTGGAAATGCGGGATTTCCACTCGGCGCTGGCGAACTTGTCCGACGAACAGCGCGAGGCACTGGTCTTGGTGGGCGGGTCCGGCTTCTCCTACGAAGAAGCGGCGAGTATATGCGGATGTGCCGTGGGCACCATCAAAAGCCGCGTAAATCGGGCGAGAGCGCGCCTCAGCGAGCTTTTGGATCCGGATCAGACCGAAATCTTCGAGGCTGAGGGGGTTGACGATCAAGCATGTCCGAACGGAAGGAAAATGCCCGCCGTCAACGGCTGACCGGCAATCGGAAGTGGGGGTTGTTCGCCTCCCTGAGGGCAAAGTTGGTGGTTCTGTTGGCCCTGGCAATGTTGCCCGCCGCCGTCTTGGCCTGCCTGCAGGCGCTCTCGAACTACCGGCAACTCTCCGCGCTGTCCGAGGAATCGGCGTTACAGGCCGCGATTCTGTCAATGCAAGAAGAAGAGAACGTCATCATCAGGGCTCGGCGCGTGCTGAAAACGTTGGCGGTTCTTCCGGAAATCACCGGCCGAACACCCGGTCGGTGCGACAAGACCCTGGCGGCCGTGCGGTCGACGTCGGATTTCTATGGTTCGCTGGCGGTTACCGACGAGCGGGGCGAAGTCGTCTGTAGCGCCCCGCCGACGATCGGTCAGCTCAACGTGTCGGACCGGCCGTGGTTCCGGTCGGCAGTGGGTCGTGGAACCTTCACGGTAACTGCCGATGAGCAGGGAGTGGCGTCCGACGCACGCGTGATGGTGGCGGCCTTGCCGCTTTTCGATGGTGGCGAAGCCATTACCGGCCTGTTGTCCCTCGCGATCAGACCCCAATGGCTAAGGGAGCTTTTGGTCAAAACAGGGGCTCCCGATGTGGCCCGCGTTGCCCTCGTCGATCGCGCGGGTATGCTCATCGCCAACGGCTCAGAGCAATCCGCCAAGCCGACCTGGTTGCCGGATCCCGGTCTTCTTCGCGCCAACCTGACGGGCGAACCCAGATCCATCCAGGTCGTGGACGGCAGCGCCGGCAACGGTATCATTGCGGTTGCTCCACTGCTCCGTGACGACGTTTATGTGGTCGTCGGCAACGGGCCCAGCTCTTCGACGGTGGCATCCGTCTGGCGGCTTTGGGGCGCCGTTGGATATCCGGTAATCATGTGGCTGATCGCCCTTGCTGTCGCTTGGTTCGGCTTGGACCGGCTCGTGGTCCGCCCCATCCTCCGGTTGGAGCGAACCGCGGCAGCCTTCGCGACCGGACAGGAGAGCATCCGCACCTCGGGCCTTGCGGACATGCCGGCGGAAATCAGCCTGCTTGGCCGGACAATGAACGCCATGGCGGACACCTTGGCGATCCGAGAAGCCGATTTCAATCTGGCGGTGGATGAACAAAAGATCCTGTTAAAAGAGCTTCACCATCGGGTAAAGAACAATTTGCAGGTGATCACCAGCCTTCTCAACCTGCAAATTCAGCGTGCCACCGGCAAGACCGAGCGTTGGGCATTGCGCGCGACGCAGGACAGAATCTACGCCCTCGCCAAAGTGCATGACTCCCTGTACCAGGTCTCACGCGACAGACTTATCCGCCTCGATGATACGCTCACTCAGATCGCCGATCATCTTGTCCGCACGCACGACCCGCCGGGAAAACCCATCCAAGTGCACTACGACATGGACCCGGTGGAAACCAGTTCGAAAAACGCGGTTCCCATCGCCTTGCTGTTGACCGAAGCCATATCGCGCGTCCTTGGCCTGGCGGACCCGGAAAGTTCCCCCTTCGATTTGAGGATTTCGCTCAAGCGTCGGGACGGCGAGACCGTCGTGCTTGCGGTCGAAACGGACCGACCTCCCGCGAATGCCCATGCCACCGGCGACGACGATCTGCGCGCAAAACTTATCGCCGGTTTCGTCAAGCAGTTGGGCGGGCTGGCGACCCTGGAGATGGAATCCGGATACCGGTTGCGTGTTACCATCCCCTATGAAGGTTAGGTTTTCGATCACTGCCGCGAAGTAAACCGGGGGGGGTCAAACCAATTTTCGAACATCAACCCCATGCACAGTACATTTCCATTCACAAGACGCGTCGCCTGTGCGCCAGAACCCCGAAATTGGCCGCGCCGCGAGAAACGTTAATCGGACTGTGCCGCGGCGAGCGTAGCTATGGTGGAGAGAACGGATTGATCGTCGAAGGGTTTGCTGAGCACCGGAGCGTCGGTAAACACAGGGAGCGGCGAGCCGCCTTTTTGGAATCCGGTAGAGAATGCGAAGGGCACGTCGAGATCACTTAGTCTTTCCGCCACCGGCGTCACCAATTCACCATGCAGGTCAACGTCAAGCAGCGCGATGTCCGCCAGTCCCTCGTCGGCAAGCTCCAGTGCTTCTGTCACTGTCGAGGCGGGACCAATCACCGTATGTCCGGCTTGCGTGAGGATCGATTCCAGATCCATGGCGATCAGCGCGGAGTCCTCAACAACGAGGACCCGCAGCGATGTGGCGACGAGCGCCGGGGCGACCACGACCATATCCCGGTGCGACGACATCTCCATATCCGGTGGCGGATCAGCCATTATGCTCTCCAGTGGCAACCACAGAGAAACCTTTACGCCCTCCGGATCAAAGCTAATGCTGGAGGTGCCACCCAACTCCGTCGCGGCGTACTGCTCGATAATCTTGGAACCGAAGCCT
>CAKZLS010000006.1 GCA_937127205.1 uncultured Rhodospirillales bacterium | reverse complement strand
AGCCGCGCTTATTCCCGAATTGTTGAAATCGGCCGAGGCGCGAACCAAGGCGATGGTGGCAGCGTCGCCATCAGTCCCCTCGCCCCGGCATGCGCGCCTCGCGCAAAGACGTGTTCCGTCGCCAAGCGATATTGTCGAGAACGAGGCCACGCTGCCCAGTCTTGAAAAGGTACGTGCGGAGGCGGCGGCCTGCCGACAATGCCCGCTTTGGCGGAATGCAACGCAGATGGTGTTCGGTGAAGGACCCGAGAACGCCGCCCTCATGTTCGTTGCCGAACAGCCTGGCGACCGAGAGGATTTGGCGGGCAGGCCCCTGGTGGGTCCGGCCGGCAAGCTGTTCGACGAGATGCTGAGCGAGGCCGGGATCGACAGGTCGGCATGCTATGTCACCAACGCCGTCAAACACTTCAAGAATGAGCCGCGGGGCAAGATCAGGCTGCACAAGACCCCCGGCCAGCAAGAGATGGAAGCTTGCCGGTCATGGCTGGAACACGAAATTGCCGTCGTCAATCCGCGCGTCATCGTCGCCTTGGGCGCCACGGCTCTGCGATCGCTAACCGGATACCGCGGCACACTGTCAGGGGTGCGCGGCGGGGTCATCCAGGGGATGGACGGACTAGCGGTGCTGGTGACGGTGCACCCGGCTTACCTCCTGAGACTTCGCGACAAGGACAAGGCCGTCCAGGAACGCCGGAGCACAATATCCGATTTCATCAAAGCATTGGAAATCGCCGCCCGGGCCAACAAGGATCATGACGCGCCGTCGCTCTATGGTGGCCGGGTAACGCCGGCCAACGTCTAACGATTGAGCCGGCGAGCGTTTGAAGATGCCTTCGCCGAAATCGGTTTAAATGCGGCCGACATGACCTTCGCCGGCGATTTACCGCGTGTCGCCGCGCGCGCGCCACGTTCCATTCCCTTGGCAAAGGTCGCCGGTTTTTCCACCCACATTCTTGTTGCCTCCACCGGCGTCATTGCTCCGGTGACGATAAGGCCCGAGCGCAGCCATATGGTTTGAACGGACGCGACGAACAGTGCCTGTTGCTGAAGCGCAAGCGTGAAGTATTCCATCGGATTGAATAGATATCGCACCTTGTCCTCCCGTCCATGGTCCGCTGCACTATGCGCAGGCTGGACCGCAGACTTCAACAGCCAAAAAAAAGCCCGACACGGTTTGGCCGCGCCGGGCAGTTTTGCCCGAGACAAAGCACTTGAAGGGCGATCAGAATGTAAACAGCCGGGTGTTGGGAGCGAGCAGCGCCGACGCTATGACCGGCGGCTTGGCGACGCCAACGCCGTCCATCAAGTCATCGGCCGATTTCCCGTTATTGGGCAGATAGAGGGCGCACACCTCGGCTTTCACGCCCATTCCCATCACCATACCGAGCATGGCCTGCGGGGTCACGTTCTTGGGTTTCAGAGTGGTTTGGGGCGCTCCATTCAGGGCTATATCGCCGCCCGGACCGCACAGCAGAATCTGAACCTTCGCGCCCTGCTTCACCGATTGCATGGACAGGACCATGGCCATGCCTTGCGTCTGTGGTTCGGCAGACGTGACGACAACGAACAGGTTGGGTTTCGACTCCTCTGCGGCGACGGTCAGCGAAGCCCAGGCGATGGCAGTCACCAGACCGAGGACCAGCATTGAAACGGTTTTTCTCATAGCGGGGTTCTCCCTTTGAATTCGATTTCACTCGGAGGCCGAGGGAGATCCACCCATAGAGAAAGAACCCGGCATTGGTCGGTGACTTTGTTACACAAGCTCCCATTCATGCATTTTTTCTAATACTCGCGGAGCGGCTCGGGGCAGCATGGGGCATCATCGCTATCGCCTCGGCGCCGCCGACTTTATCTTGTCGTGGTCCCGCTCTTGTCGGCCTCCAGATAGATTTCGCCACCGCCGGAGCGGAAGGTTTCCGACATTTCGGCCATGCCGTTCTGCGCGTAGTCCCGCACCTCCTGGGTGATCTTCATGGCGCAGAACTTCGGCCCGCACATGGAGCAGAAATGGGCCGCCTTGTGCGCGTCCTTGGGTAGGGTCTGGTCATGGAACGACCGCGCCGTATCG
The DNA here is from genome assembly GCA_937127205.1 of uncultured Rhodospirillales bacterium. GTDB lineage: Bacteria > Pseudomonadota > Alphaproteobacteria > Rhodospirillales > Defluviicoccaceae > CAKZLS01. Next base: position 6,175 of record CAKZLS010000006.1, on the reverse strand, counting down.
GGGTCTAGGGACAGATTGAACTGATCCTCCCAGCGGAACTCGAACCGGGCCCGGCTGACCGCGTCGTCGCGGGCCTGCGCCGCCGGATGCCCCTTGGCGAGATCGGCCGCGTGGGCGGCGATCTTGTAGGTGACCACGCCGACTTTCACATCGTCACGGTCCGGCAAACCGAGGTGCTCCTTCGGCGTCACATAGCAGAGCATGGCCGTTCCGTACCAACCGATCATCGCCGCGCCGATGCCGCTGGTGATGTGATCGTAGCCCGGAGCGATGTCGGTGGTGAGCGGCCCCAGCGTGTAGAACGGCGCTTCGCCGCAGACGGCGAGTTGCTTATCCATGTTGACCTTGATCTTGTGCATGGGCACGTGGCCCGGCCCTTCGATCATCACCTGGACGTCATGTTCCCAGGCAATCTTGGTCAACTCGCCGAGCGTTTCCAGTTCGGCGAACTGGGCGGCGTCATTGGCATCGGCGATTGAGCCGGGACGCAGCCCGTCGCCCAGCGAGAAACTGACGTCATAGGCACGGAGAATCTCGCAGATATCGGCAAAGTGAGTATAGAGGAAATTCTCCTGGTGATGGGAGAGACACCACTTGGCCAGGATGGACCCGCCGCGGCTGACAATGCCGGTGACTCGGTTCGCGGTGAGCGGGATATGGGCCAGCCGCACGCCGGCATGAATGGTGAAGTAATCGACGCCCTGCTCGCATTGCTCCAACAGCGTATCGCGGAAGATCTCCCAGGTCAGGTCCTCGGCGACGCCGTCCACCTTCTCCAGCGCCTGATAGATGGGCACGGTGCCGATGGGGACCGGCGAATTGCGGATGATCCATTCGCGGATGTTGTGAATGTTGCGGCCGGTGGACAAGTCCATGACCGTGTCCGAACCCCAGCGGATCGACCAAACCATCTTGTCCACCTCGTCGGCGACCGACGAGGTGACCGCCGAGTTGCCGATGTTGGCGTTGATCTTCACCAGGAAATTCCGGCCGATGATCATGGGCTCGGCTTCCGGGTGATTGATGTTGGCCGGAATGATGGCGCGGCCACGCGCGACTTCGTCGCGCACGAACTCGGGCGTGATCTCCGCCGGGATTTCAGCCGGGATGTCGCACTCGGAAGGCACCGGCTCCACTGCGCCCGCGTCGCGAAGCTTGGCGCGCCCAAGGTTCTCGCGGATGGCGATGTATTCCATCTCTGGTGTGATAATGCCGGCCCGCGCGTAGGCCAACTGGGTGACCGCGTTGCCATCCTTGGCCCGTAGCGGCCGGTGCTTCGACGGGAACTCTTTCACCAGGCGATCACCATCGGCGAAGCCATTATCGGCCGGCGTCACCGAGCGGCCATCATAGGTCTCGACGTCGCCGCGTTCTTCGATCCACGAGGTTCGCAGCCGCTCGAGACCCCGATCGATGTCGATGTCCACGGCGGGATCGGTGTAGGGGCCGGAGGTGTCGTAGACCCGTACCGGCGGCTCGTTCGCGGTTTCGTGCAGAGCGATCTCGCGAAACGGCACCCGCACGCGCCCGTCGGCGCCTTTAACATAGATCCTTTCGGAAGCCGGCAGCGGGCCGGTGGTGACATTGATGGTCGAGCGATGTGATGATGAACCGTCCACGACGGGCCTCCCTTCTCCAGCGGTGAAGCGATTCGGGTCTGGACGGGTCGGGGTGGGTTGGGCGGCGGGAATTCCGGTGGCAGCCCTGGTTCCTCTCCCTTCGCCGGTATGACCCGGATCAGGTTCAAAGGGTCACCATGGTGCGCCATTTGGCGCCGATGGACTCTCAGCCCCCTCGCGGGGCGCCCCTCGGAACGCATGAACAATGATCCGCCGCAACATCCGAAGTCAAGAAGTATCCGATCCGCCGGGTCGAGAATTGCAGCGTTGGGGTTAAAACATGTTTGGCCGATTGATATCATTAAAAAAAATGTGAATATAAGAAAGGCAGCCGACAAGAGGTAACAATGGACATCCGTGCTCCCGAAAGAAATACGCCGACTTGGCACGCGCTTCAGCTTGAGAGCGTTTTCAAAGATGTGGCGGGACGACTGGAGGGCCTAACCACCGCCGAGGCCGAGGAGCGGCTGAACCGTTTCGGACCGAACCTGCTCAAACCGCCGAAACGTCGGGGGCCGGTCGAGCGGTTTGTTCTTCAGTTTCACAACGTGCTGATTTACGTGCTGCTGGTTGCCGCCGTCACGACGGCCTTTCTCCAGCACTGGATCGATACCGGCGTCATTCTCGGCGTCGTAATGATCAATGCCGTCATCGGTTTTATCCAGGAAGGAAAGGCGGAAAAGGCTCTGGCCGCTATTCGCAACATGCTCTCGCTGCAAGCCACGGTACTGCGGGACGGGCACAGAAGCGTCGTTCCGGCCGAAACACTGGTTCCGGGCGACATCGTCTACTTGCAGTCGGGCGACAAGGTTCCGGCTGATCTTCGTCTGGTCCATGTGAAGAACCTGCAAGTTCAAGAAGCCGTCCTGACGGGCGAGTCCGTGCCGGTGGAGAAATCCTCGCCCCATGTGGACGACGCCACAGCCATCGGGGATCGAACGTGTATGACCTACTCGGGAACCCTGGTGTCCTGCGGTCAGGGAACCGGTATGGTGGTCGAGACGGGCAATAAGACCGAAATCGGTCGGATCGGCGCCATGCTCGCCGACGTGCAGACCCTGACCACGCCGCTCCTTCGCCAACTCTCCCAGTTTGCGCGCTGGCTGACCCTCGCCATCCTCTTGATTGCCGCCTGCACTTTGCTGTTCGGCGTCGTGGTTCGCGACTACTCGGCAACCGAGATGTTCCTGGCCGCGGTCGGCCTCGCCGTCGCCGCCATCCCGGAGGGCCTGCCGGCCATCATGACGATCGCGTTTGCCATCGGCGTTCAGCGCATGGCGCGGCGCAATGCTATCATCCGACGTCTGCCGGCGGTGGAAACGCTCGGCTCCGTGACCGTCATATGTTCGGACAAGACCGGCACGCTGACCCGCAACGAAATGACCGCACAGAGCTTGGCGACCGCGCGGTACATGTTCGATGTGACCGGTGTGGGATACGACCCGGTGGGGGTGTTCGTACGCGACGGATCGGAGGTTCACCCGGACGATCACCCCATTCTCTCGGAGATCACACGGGCCGTTATGCTGTGCAACGAAGCGGAACTGCGCCAAACCGATGACGGGTGGATCATGGAGGGCGATCCCACGGAAGGAGCGTTGCTAACCATGGCGGCCAAAGGGGGGCTGGATCTTGACTTTGAACGCAAGTCGTCACCCCGAACGGACATTATCCCGTTCGAATCCGAGCATCGCTTCATGGCGACGCTGCATCACGATCACCAGGGTCACGGCTTTATCTACGTCAAGGGTGCGCCCGAGCGGATTCTGGAGATGTGCGCCACCCAACGGGGACACGATGGTGACGAGCCGCTGAACGCCGACGACTGGCACGCCAAGGCCGAGAACATCGCGTCCCGGGGTCAACGGCTGCTCGCCGTCGCCTATCGAAGCGCGGACAAGGAGCATCGGGACCTCGACTTTGCGGATGTCGAGGGAAACCTTACCCTTCTGGGACTGGTGGGCTTGATCGATCCACCGCGCCAGGAAGCCATCGCCGCCATCAAGCGCTGCCAACAAGCCGGTATCCGCGTCAAGATGATCACCGGAGATCACTCAATCACGGCGCAAGCCATCGCGCAACAACTCGGTCTCGCCAATGCGGACCACGTCGTGACGGGGCGCGATATCGATGATTTAGACGAAGACCACCTTAAAAATACCGTGGGCGAAATCGACGTGTTCGCCCGCGCTAGCCCTGAACACAAGCTGCGGCTGGTGGAGGCGCTTCAGGCCCGTGGGCAGGTCGTCTCTATGACCGGCGACGGGGTCAACGACGCCCCCGCGCTCAAACGCGCCAACGTCGGCGTCGCCATGGGCGTTAAGGGAACCGAGGCGGCGAAAGAGGCCGCTGAGATGGTACTGTTCGACGACAACTTCGCGTCCATCGCCCATGCCGTCGAGGAAGGCCGCACCGTATACGCAAACCTGAAGAAGGCGATTACGTTCATTCTGCCCACAAACGGCGGACAGGCGTTCACGTTGATCGCCGCCATTCTCATGGGAACGGCGCTCCCCATTACCGCCGTTCAAATCCTATGGGTCAACATGATCACGGCCGTGACCCTGGCGCTGGCGCTGGCCTTCGAACCCACGGAAAAGGACGTAATGAAGCGCCCGCCAAGGCCGGCGAACGAGCCATTGCTGACCGGCTACCTGATTTGGCGGATCGCGTTCGTTTCGCTGATCCTGGTGGCGGGAACCTTCGGGTTGTTTCTGTGGGAGCGCGGCCACGGTGCCGACGACGCTCTGGCTCGAACGGTCGCCGTCAACACGCTTGTCACATTCGAAATATTCTACCTGTTCAGTTCACGCTATCTGCTGGCGCCGGCGCTCAACCGTCAAGGCCTGTTCGGCAGCCGCGCCATCTTGATCTCGGTGGCGGCGGTGATCGCCTTCCAACTTCTGTTCACCTACGCACCGCCCCTCCAGCATCTATTCGCGACGCAGGCGATCGGGCTCGACGCCTGGGGGCGGATCCTCGGCGTGACCGTCTGGGTTCTCGTGTTGATCGAACTGGAGAAGTGGATTGTCCGAACGTATCTGGCGCGGGGACAAGGGGTGATCGGTTCCGCTCGCCCGGGCCGCGGGAAAATACCCGCACAACGCTGAAACGTTGACTCTCCGCGGGGCTATGCGGCTTTATCGTCGGTCGGGATTTAGACCCTCGCCTGCTCACGGCGTGGAATCTCAATGGCGACGAAAAACCTGATCAGAACGCTGTTTTATGGTGGCGGCGGCAAAGCCGAAGCATTCCGATATGCCGATCTGATCATCAACATCCTGGCCGTCCTGACCTACGTGGTGGGATCGTATCTGCGCCATGCCGATCAGCCGGACAGCCATTCCTATGTCCTGTATCGATTTGAGAGCGTCCTTGGCTTGATACTGTTGGCCGAATACCTCGCGCGAATGTGGGTGAGCGGCAGACGGGGAATTCGCGGAGATCGCACTAAAAGCATTGTGCATGAACAGACCGCCTGTGGTTGAATGATCACAAGCGCGTTCAAGCGACAAACAATCGGCGATAAGGAGAGGCCCCGAATGTCTGACGATGGAATTTTGAACCTCAAAGCAAATCTTTCACTGGCCGAAGCGTCACATATCGTCGATGCGGCTCTTGTGGCCGGACGGGAAGCCGGGATGTTTCCGCTGACGGTGTGCGTGTTCGATGCCGGCGGGCACCTGATCGCCCTGAAGCGCGAGGATGGCGCCGGCATTCACCGCGTAGACATCGCGACCGGCAAGGCCTGCGCGGCTCTCGGCATGGGCATGTCCAGCCGCACGCTCCGCGATCGCCTCAAGGGGCGCGAAGCGTTCCAGAGCACCGCGGCGAGCGCCACCGGCGGACGGTTCATTCCGGTTCCGGGAGGGGTGCTGATCCTTGACAACAGCGGCGACATCATAGGCGCAGTGGGTGTCAGCGGCGATGCGTCGGACAAAGACGAGTACTGCGCTATTGCCGGCGTTCAAGCGGCCGGACTGACCCCGTCGCCTTCAGAACCCAACCCTGACTGGCCCTCCGCAGTGCCGTAACGGTTCGCGAGACAAAAGGACAATGCCGGGGTTCATCCATGGCCTCGTCAGTTTTATCTGGGTTCAGAATGCTTGGTCACGGGTTGTGTCACAAGGAGGGATGTAAAAGCGGCTACTCTGAACCCTGTGCATGGCGACCGGTATTGCCTGCCGACCGCCTTTTTCGACTATTCCGCAGGCAAATAGCAAGAGGCCAAGGCGAGGAACGCGACGGTCCAACTCGAGGCCCTCCAACCCGACTTCGCCTACCACGCAAAACAAAAAATCAGACCGTAGAACCTTCCCGGCCCCCTAATCGAGTGCCTTGTCGAAGATTTCCCGGAATTCGGCCTGCGAATTCCCAACTGAACGGCGCCACAGAGCGCCACCGCCGCTATCCTTATCAAGCTTAAGGGTCCGCTCCATGCAGATCCTCGCGGTACAATTTTTCCCCCAAGCCCAACCAGTATCGCGATGCAATCAACGGCGCCGACATCAAGAGGTGCACCAGATCGGCGGTCGACAGATGCGAGGTGAACGTCC
>CAKZLS010000005.1 GCA_937127205.1 uncultured Rhodospirillales bacterium | reverse complement strand
ACCAGAAGCTCGGCCGTCAAGAAATCGCGCGCAAAGTCGACGAAATCCTGGAGCACTACCAACTTTCGGATCTCCGCCATCACCATACCCACAGCCTGAGCGGCGGCGAGAAGCAGCTCTTGGCGCTCTCGTCCGTCCTTGTCATGGCGCCGGACTACATCGTGCTCGATGAGCCGACCACCCTTCTCGATCTGCGCAACAAACGGTTGATGCTGGGCATTCTGGCGGCATTGCCGCAGACGGCCATCGTCGTATCTCACGATCTGGAGCTATTGACCGGTTTCGACCGGGTGATCGTGTTCGACCGGGGACGCGTTGTCATGGATGGCCCGCCGGACATCGCCATCGGCCACTATGTCGAGTTGATGTCATGAACCTCGGCCTCTACGTCCATCGCGACACCCCGCTTCATCGGTTGCCCGCGGGCGCCAAACTCGCAGCATTGCTGGCGGCCGGAGTGATCGTTTTCTTGATTCCCGACCCGCTCTGGCTACTACCGATCCTCGGAGCGGTTTTCGGCCTTTTTGTTGCGGGCCAGGTGCCAATCGGGCAAGCAGCGCATCAGCTTCGCCCCGCCGCGATCCTGATCCTTCTCATATTCCTCGTCCACGGTGCGTTCACCAGTTGGGCGCTCGGTTTTCTGGTGGTGATGCGTTTCGCTATATTGCTGTTGCTCGCGGTGTTGCTGACCTTCACGACCCGCGTTTCGGACATGATCGAAACATTGGAACGCCTGCTCATTCCACTGACACCGCTCGGCGTCCATCCGGAGAAAGTGAGCCTAACGCTGTCGCTGGCGCTTCGTTTCATTCCGCTGCTGTTCGACCGGTTTACCCGGATCCGCGAAGCGCAAAAGGCCCGCGGCCTCGACCGGAACGTGTTCGCGCTTCTTATGCCGCTGATGATCAGTACCTTAAGAATGGCCGATTCTTTGACCGAAGCCATCGAGGCGCGTGGTTACGACCCGGACCGCCCGGTAGCCAAGCGCCGATAACCTGGACGCTTCAGGTAGCGTTAGCGCTGACGGATGGCGTTTTCCTGTGATCGCTGATATTACGGTGGGCGAACGGTCGACGTTCGGATAACTTCGGATCATTACGGCGAGGGGAGATTTCGCCTTGAATACCCGGGACATGGTTTATATCGCGCTGTTTGCGGCACTTCTGGCGGCATTGGGCATGGTTCCCCCGATTTTTTTGCCGATGCTCGGCGTTCCCATAACCGCTCAGTCCATGGGCGTGATGTTGGCGGGATCCGTGTTGGGTGCCCGGCGGGGTGGCCTCGCCGTCCTTCTGTTTCTCACCCTGGTCGCCGCCGGGGTTCCTGTTCTCTCCGGTGGCCGGGGTGGATTCGGCGTGTTTCTCGGTCCGAGTGGAGGCTTTCTGTTCGCCTGGCCGCTCTGCGCTTTCGCCATCGGTTTCATGGTGGAGCGAACCTGGGTTCGACTCGGTTACATCAATGCTTTTGTCATCAATGCCATCGGCGGGATCTTCCTGATGTATGCCTGCGGCATTCCCTGGGTCGCGTTCAGCGCGGAAATCGGGTTTTGGAAGGCCTTCACCGGGTCCATGGCGTTCGTTCCCGGGGATATCCTGAAAGCGGCAATCGCGGCTTACGTTGCCGCCACCGTCAAGCGTGCGTATCCGATCATCGGAGCTTCATCGGGGCGCACTCACTAAGCCGCGCCATTGGGAAATTTTGTCGCGGAAAAAGCGAGAGGGAGGAGACAGTGCGCCCAGCCGGGCGTATTGTTTAGGTGTCCCTTAGGGGTCCCCTAATCTGGAACCTCATCGCCTGTTCAGATCGGCCGTCTACCACCACCACGCATATGCCGCGCGGTGTCCGCGGGCGGGTTTCGCCAGATCGGGCCTCGGGTCAAGAGCGCCCGAATACCATTTGAACATCGACATCGCCATCTCGAGCCACTGCTCGGCGATGGCGACTTGCATCCCTACTATTGGAGCGTAGGGTGATTTCATCACTTACCTCCCGTGTCTAGTCCTATTTTTATCATCAAATGCGGTGAAAAAACCAGTGCATTGTGCGCATGACTATCCTGACCGCCTCTCGATCTTTGGGCCCATGTAGGTCTAGGCAAGACCCTTTTGTCCCTGTTTTTTCAATAATAACAAATAATTAACTCACATTCGCCGACGCTGTTGTCAAGCGCGCTTTAAGCCTGTTTTTGCACGATGCTGCGAGAACCGACGCTGCGGCGCGCACCGAACAACTTAACCCTCGCGGCTCAGCTGCGTTCCTCAAGGCCATCTTTTTTTACCTATTTGCTCGCGTTAGTTGTATCTTTTATGTTAATACAATTAAATTAGGCGCAGCGCGCGCTCGCGGGACGATGGATGTCGACAGAATAGTATAGAGAACCGGGAGAGGTAGTGATGAAGTATGCGTGGCTTGGAAGGGTGTTTCCGGTGCTGCTGCCGCTCGTCTTCGTGATCACACCGCATGAAGCGCGCGCGCTGGCGGTGGATGTTGAATTGATGTTGCTGATCGATGTTTCAAGCAGCATCAACGACTCGACCGAGTACCCCCTGCAAATGCAAGGATACAGAGATGCGTTCAACGATCCAAGAGTCCTGTCCGCTATTCAGGGCGGTGAGTTAGGCCGAATCGCCGTCCGGGCCGACTTTTGGTCAAGCGATGACCAATTCGAAACGGCGGTGGATTGGATGGTGATCGACGACGCTGCCGGCGCCGCCGCGTTTGCGGCTGCCATCGGCAACGCGGACCGTCCGTTCGGCGGCCTCACGGCGCCGGGGCACGCCATCATTCAAGGGATGTTCAATTTCGACAATGAGTTCGAGAGCAACCGGCAAGTCATTGATATCTCGGGCGACGGCGCGCAGAACGACGGGGTCCACGTGGATACGGCGGTGGCCTTCGCTCTCTCCTATGGTGTCGATACCATCAATGCCCTCGCCATCGAAGGTGACAAGTTGGCGATGATCGATGGGTCGGCCGATTATCCGGGACAAACCGTCGGCGATTGGTATGACGAACACCTTAAGGCGGGCGACGACGCCTTCGTCATGCAGGTGTCGTCCTTCGAGGATTTCGGCGACGCCATCACCGAGAAAATCGAGCGGGAAATCGCTGTCGTTCCCCTGCCCGGCGCAGTCTGGTTGTTCGGTTTTGGTTTGCTGGCCATGCTGAGGTTCGTGCGCCGCGTATGAGAAACGGCGCCGAAACTTCACTCCGATCCTGAGCGGCTCCCGCGCCCCATGGTCTGCGCGCCCGTCGAACTTGCGGTCCGCGACGCAAGCGCTAAATTGGAGGGCTTTGGAAATAAGGTTCGGGGGAACGATGCTTTTCGGGCGCCTCTTGCGCAGTTTTCTCAAACGGGGTGAGTTGACCGTCATCGATGCGGACGGCATCACGCACCGGTTCGGCGACCCCCATCTCGGCCCCGCCGTCTCCATCCGCCTCCATGATCGCGCGCTTCACCGCCGGTTGTTCTTCAATCCCCGTCTCGGGATCGGCGAGGCCTATATGGACGGGACCCTCACGGTGGAGAACGGCACCGTTTACGACCTGCTTGATCTGATTGGTCTAAACACCGGCACCGGCACGCTCAACGCTCTCGACCGCTGGGTGACCCGGGCGCGGATGCTGTGGCAGCGCCGCCGCACCAACAACGTTCCCGGCCGATCGCGGCGCAACGTGGCTCACCACTATGACATCTCCGGCGACATCTACGACCTGTTCCTCTGCGCCGACCGCCAGTACACCTGCGCTTACCACCCGACCCCGGATGTCACGCTGGAGCAAGCCCAGCAGGCCAAGAAGACCCACATCGCCGCCAAGCTGCTGCTGGAACCCGGCCAGCGCATTCTCGACATGGGCTGCGGCTGGGGCGGGTTGTCGCTCTATCTCGCCGAGGTCGCCGACGTGGACGTCACCGGCGTGACGCTGTCGGAGGAACAGCACGCCTTGGCCAACCAGCGCGCCCGCGACCGCGGCCTCCAGGACCGGGTGCGGTTCGAGCTGTGCGACTACCGCGCCGTGGAGGGCCGGTTCGACCGCATCGCCGCCATCGGCATCCTCGAGCATGTGGGCACGCCGCACTACAACCATTTCTTCAAGAACATCGGCCGCCTGCTCACCGACGACGGGGTCGCGCTGATGCACACCATCTCCCACATGGACGAGCCTTATCCCACCAATCCGTGGCTCGACAAATACATCTTCCCCGGCGGCTACTGCCCGGCGCTGTCCGAACTGGTGCCGGCCATCGAGCGGGCCAACCTGTGGGTCACCGATATCGAGATCCTACGGCTGCACTACGCCCACACGCTGCGCCACTGGCGCGAGCGGTTCATGGCCAACCGGGACGAGTCGGCGCGCATCTACGACGAAAGGTTCTGCCGCATGTGGGAGTTTTATCTCGCCGGCTGCGAGATGGTGTTCCGCCGCCAGGGCCACATGAACGCCCAGATCCAGGTGGCCAAATCGGTGGACGCGGTGCCGCTGACCCGCGACTACATGGTGGACTGGGAACGCCAACACCTTGGTGTTTCCACCGACGCCCGCGGCCAACTCAAATCCGTCGGCTAGCGGCGCCATGATCACCACCGACACCATCATCGTCGGCGGCGGACCGGCCGGCTCCAGCTGCGCCTGGAAACTCAATCGCGCCGGCCGGGACTGCCTGGTGCTCGACCGCGAGACCTTCCCCCGCACCAAGCTCTGCGCCGGCTGGATCACGCCCGAGGTGGTCGAAGACCTGGAGATGGACCCCGAAACCTACCCCCACAGCTTCATGACCTTCCCGGCGATGCATGTTCACATCTTCGGCCTGTCTTTCGCGATCCCGGTGCCGCAGCACTCGATCCGGCGTTACGAGTTCGACCGCTGGCTGCTCGAACGCTCGGGTGCCGAGGTCGCCAACCACTACGTCCAGGACATCCGCCGCGAAGGCGGCTTCTACGTCATCGACGGCAAGTATCGCTGCACATACCTGGTGGGCGCCGGCGGCACCCGATGCCCGATCTACCGTACGCTGTTCGCCCCCGCCGCTCCCCGCTCCGCCGACATGCAGGTGGTCGCGCTGGAACAAGAATTTCCCTACCACTGGCACAACGGCGAGTGTCATCTGTGGTTCTTCCAGGGCGGCCTGCGCGGCTATTCATGGTACGTACCCAAGGCCGGCGGCCACTTGAACGTCGGCGTCGGCGGCATCGCCGACAGCCTCAAGCGGCGCAAGGACACCATCAAGAACCACTGGGCGCCCTTCACCCGGACCCTGCACGACGCCCGCCTGATCGACGGCATCGATTTCGAGACCGGCGGCTACAGCTACTACCTCCGCGACGCCGCCGACGTGGGCCGCCGGGACAACGCCTTCGTGGTCGGCGACGCGGCGGGCCTCGCCACCCGCGACATGGCCGAGGGCATCGGCCCGGCGATCCGAAGCGGCTTCCGCGCCGCCGAGGCCATCACCGGCGGCCGCCCGTTCGGCTATGACGACGCCGCCCGCTTCAGCACCGTCAACGAGGTGGCCCGTCGCCTGAAGGGCTCCAAAATCTTCGCCCCCCGGCGCCGCGCCGCCGCTTAATCCAGGGGGCCTGATCCTGCTTGTGCAACCGGGGGCGGGGGGGGGTGTAGACCAAAAAGTCGATATCAACCCCATGCACAGTAGAATTTGACCCCAAATTCGCCGAAAACGCCCATTATCATCATCAATTAAGCATCGTTATTCGCGCACGGTTGCCATCTCTCGCAACACCCTGCGGCAGGCGCGGGGGGCCGGCCGATCGGGCCTCAAGTGCTGCCGGTCACCCTGCTCGTTCGCGTCCGCCCATTCAGGCTTCCTTGTCGAGACGCTCGGCGGTCCAGAGACTGGCGGGTAACGCCGAGCCGGCTGGCCTCTTTATCCAGGGACCCGATCATCCACTCGGGAAAATCCACATTGACCCGCCTTTGATTCTGCAAAGGGCGACCAGGCGGCGTCGCAAGCCGCTTATGATATTCTCCGACTTCTCGGCACAGAGCACTCCTTGCTGCAAGTATCCACAGGCCGTCATGATCGGTCCCTATCGGTGAGCATTAGTGCAAGCGGCGCCCTTGCCATCAGAAGACCTTGAGCCTTTCGTCAGCGATGCCTTGGCGCAAGGCGGGCCGCAAGCGCGAGCGGACGACAACGTCGGTCTCCCTGCAGAAGATGTCGCACAGCAGCACCCGAAGGCTTCCATGATCGATGATCGAGAATTTGCGGCCGGGCTCGATATCCACCACCACGTCCACATCGCTGTCCGGCCCGGCGTCGCCGCGCGCCAGCGATCCGAACAGCGCCAGATGGGTGACGCCGCGAGAGCGCAGCTCGCCCTCGTGTCGTTTGAGCATGAAAACGGCTTGGTCGCGAGTCATGGCGCCAGTTTCTCGGAAATCGAGGCTAGATGACAAGCGAATAGCCCCAAAGGGCACCACGGCCAACCGCTGGGTTCACGCCACCGCCGCCGCCAGCCCCGTCGCCGAGAATGGTGTCTGGATCGAAGATCTTTAGCGCCCGATGCGATGCGAATTGGCCCGTGGTTTCCGTGCGGATTTCCCTGTTTCAATCGCTTCTGACCCCGGTGATCGCAGCGTGATGACAAACCTATCAAATCAAACCAAACCCACCGTCACCGTCGCCGGACGATTACTTCAGACAGACACCCACTAGATATAGAGTAAACGACGCGCCATGCCGACTCCGCCCAATCGACCGGTTATGACCCTAAAGGGACTCAGAGCTTTCGAGTTGTAACCAGTGTATTTCAGATATCGTTGTACCGGCTGCGTACCCAGTGACGCACATTTGTATTGAAATGCCGTAAGTTCGTTTCCAGCTTCAGTTTACGAAGCACACCTTCGCGACCCTGAGCACGGTCTAGGATTGGTTCGCTCAATTGAGTGCGTCAAGGTCGCCAGAATGGCAAACGCGAGGGAGGATTTACCGATGAGAAAACTTGCAACCCTAGCGCTCTTTTCAGTGCTCAGCACTCACGCTGCGGCTGAAGAGCAAAGCACCCAAGATATCGTCAACGAAGCGCTCAGCGCTGCGCATCCAGAAATCGCTGCCGGTGCCACCGTCATGGACTGGGAAGGAAACGTGTTGCGGGGTGGAGACTCGGACTGGGTTTGCTATCCAACGCCGCCGGGAAGAGGTGCGGCTAAGTGCCCGATGTGCCTGGATAGAACTTGGCGAGATTTGGTTTCAGCCCGATCTGGCAACACCGAATTCAAACCAAAGACGGTTGGCATCGCTTATATGCTCGCCGGAGACTGTCCGGTTAGCAATACCGATCCTAATGCAAAAGGCCCGACACCTGACAATCAGTGGATTAATGGCGAGGGACCGCATCTGATGATTGTCATTCCGGATGCCACTGCGCTCGAAGGACTGTCGACGGACCCCTACGGCGTGAAGCCATATGTCATGTGGAAGGGGACACCATTCGCCCACATAATGGTGCCAACTGCGGGCAACTAAGGCCGTCCGGATTCGAAGGCTTGC
>CAKZLS010000004.1 GCA_937127205.1 uncultured Rhodospirillales bacterium | reverse complement strand
GAAGTCGAAGTCGCCCAGGCCAAAATCCACTTCGAGATTGTCCGGCGTCGAGGCTACGTTGAATGGGTTGAATGTGGTTACCCGGAGGCCCAGGTCGCCGATGTTTCCGATGATTTCCCAATTAAAGCCCAACTGCTTCTCGATGTCGCGGCTAACCTCCGCAACCCGGACACGCAGATTCACCTGTATCGGCGCCGTAACGCCGAGCATGTTGATCAACTCGGCGTCCTCGCCGACGAACCGCTCGGCCATCTTCCGAACGTTCTCCGACATCGACGCGTTCTCGACCAGCCCGTCAATGACGATCGAGTCCTCGATACTCGAAAAATTGACTTCGGCTTCGGGGTAGAGCTGCTGGACCGCGGCGTTCAAGCGCGAAAGATTGTGGGTGACCGTGATGTTGATATTGGCCAGCACTCGATCGTTTTCGCCAACCGCGAACAGAGTGGTCTGCCCGGGCTTCTTGCCCATCAGGTAGACCAACGTCGGCGACTTGACTTGAATATCGCAGATCTCGGGATCGGACACGAACACGGTATTGGCCGGCGCGTTGAGCCGGACCAAGCTCCCCTTGTTGGCTTCCACCCGTACGGACGGAGCGTTTCCGTTGATGATCTTGGCGGCGTCAGCGGGGATCACAGCGATCAACATGAGCGCGGCGACCAATCCGACGACGCTCCTGATCGAGCGCAGAATACGGGAACGGTGATGATGGGGCTGGGGTCTCACGGGGTTGTCTCCCTAAAACTCGACTTCGCCGGTCTCGGCGCCGCGAAGCACCGTGACCGTGCTGGGCGCAACCGAGGTCGGCATCGCGAGAGGATCGCCCCGCATGTAGTAGATGTCGATGTCGCGCGTGTAGCTGCGATCGTCCTCTTGAGCTGTTTCCGATGCGGGCGCGGAACCCTCATTAGAATTTCCTTCGGTCACGTCATCGCCCAGAGGGCCGCCGACCAGCTCGACCATACCGGCGTCGGGTTGTTGCTCTCTAACCATGCTCCTCAGGCTCAGCGATAGCGATCCGATCGACATTGCAATGGCGATCTTCTCCGCTTGCTTCGCAGAAACTTCCAGCGTCGCCGTCTTCGCGACCTGCGCGGTGCCGTCGACGCTTTCAACGCTTTGGTCGATCGCCAGAATGCGAACCTCGGTGAGAAGGGTTTCGCTGAAGAAGCGTGTTTCGGTTGACGCCTCTTCTTCGCCTTCGCTCTTGACGGACGTCCGGAAGGTCAAAAGCACGTCGACCCAATCTCCCGGAAACACGAAACCTGAGATACCGGTTGTGGCGTCCACGGGCACCGAGACCGCCCGTTTGCCCTCTTCCAGGACAGCGGCGAGAAAACCGCGATCACCGGGATGGATGACCCGTGCCGCGGTAATAGGTTCGCCGGCGAGCAGATGGGTGCGGACGACGGCCCCCACGAGGTCCTGTTCCGAGCCGATACCCTTAACCACATACTCTTCCTTGATGCCTTCTTTGGGCCAGGTTTGCCAAGTCAGGTCGTCGGCGTTGACAAAAGAGCCAATAGGAAGATTTTCCTTTGCTACCAGAATTTCATCCGTCGGAATTACTTCGACGGGTTCCTTAGCTGCCTGCGAGTTGAAGGCATCCCTCTGGGCTATGAGCCAGTTCTGGGCAAAGTAGGCGGTGAACCCGGCGGCTCCGAGCGCGACGACAATAAGGAGAATGGTTCGAAGGTTCATGGCGTGTGTTTCTCTCCGAACAAATTCAGTGACCCAGAAGGACAGGGGCTATGGTCACGTATGCGCCGGCCGCGATGGCTGCGCCGTAGGGAATGACCCGGCCCAGTAAAATGTTCCGAAGGTCGGTTGCGCCAATTGATCCCAACATGGCGGCCAGCGGAAAACGGTAACTGGAGACCATGAGGAGAGCGATCAAGCCGCCGACAAAGGTCGTGAAGACGAGAAAACTAAGCACCGAACTGGGACCGGCCCAAAGAGCTGTAACGGCCATGAGCTTGACGTCGCCGCCGCCCATCGTTCCCGTGCAAAATAGGATCAGGCCGACAGCGAAGACGCCTGCCGCAACGGCCAACGCCCCCAGCCAGTTAACCGGCTCCGGACTGGCGAGCACGTAGATGGGGTAAATAAACCCAATAAGAAGGCAGATACGGTTGGGAATCCGCAACTCATCCAGGTCTGTCACGACCGCGAGCGCCAGCAACCCCAGAAAAAGGGTAACGACGAAACGTTCCGTGGTTAGCAAGTCGTACATCAGAGAACGGGGTCCTTTTGGCGTACGGGGCAGTCCCGCGCGCCATGTACACACTGCCGCTGCAAGACCTCGCCCCCCACTTTCCTTCCGCCTTCGGGTCGAAGCGGCGCCTGGGCGCCGCTTCCTCGTCATTGAGATAGACCCGAAGGGAGGACAGGTCAGACTCTTGCGAGAGTGTTGGGAAACACAAGGTCTGAGAAGCGGTTACTGGTTCATCGCTTCTTGTAGATCGGTGTCGATCTTCCTGAACAGTGCATCCAGGGTGCCGCCCACCAACTGCAGAGCGGTAATACAGACGACGGAAACCAATCCGGCAATCAAGCCATACTCAATGGCGGTGGCGCCCGATTCATCCTTAAGAATGTTAACTGCATTCGTGATTTTCATAACTTCCTCCACTTCAAAGTAGACAAAATAGCAAAATACACATTTACATATTATGGATTATGCAAAGTATAGTCAAAATAATTATTTAGATGTAAATTGCATGTATTTCGAATAAATGATCAGATCATTGCAGTGTTGTCTTTATATCATTTATCTATTAATTTATTCTGTACAATACGTCAGTTTTCCTGAAATCGGTCAGTACCAATGTGGGGCTTTTTATTGGGAACCCAGCAATGTTCGGCTCACCTGTCGCTCGGCTGTCGGAGAGGGAGCGCCACGCCGTTGCGTTGACCGGCTAGTACCCATGCACAGAGGTTATGACTCTTTGAGCGGAGACACCATGTTGCGT
>CAKZLS010000003.1 GCA_937127205.1 uncultured Rhodospirillales bacterium | reverse complement strand
TGATGTTCCCGGACTTGGCAACATGGGCGTACATCCCGTCGCGGTCCGCGACCTTGTACGGTTTTTCCCTTGGTTTCAGCTGTTTAAGGGCTGTATTAGTTAGCACGACGGGGTCTCCGGCGACCAAAAGTACCGTCACCTCATTTTGGGCGCTTTTTCGACGACTTTTCCTTATAAAACAATAAATTACGCGCGAAAAAATACCGTCACAGGGGCGATCTCCCATGACGGTACTCACTATCCGCGACTAAAACAAGCGTGGACGATACCGTCAAATTTACCGTCATCTTGAGCCGTTGGACAGCGATAGGCTACGATAGGAAGCGAGAGAAAATTATTTTTTATCCGATGTTTATATGGATTTCTCGATAGCTACCGATAGACGTCGACAGCATCCGAATCATTCCCACTCCATTGTTTCCTGTCGCCGTAACATTCTAATTTATAAGGGACATTTAGTGCGGCAACATGCGCATACCGTCAGATATACCGTCAGAAAACTACGCTGCTGAATGGAAAGAGAAAATAGCGGCGACGTCGCGGCATCAATCTTTCCGGCTTCATCATCACTTGTACCGCTCCCGCCATCCAGACGGAAGGCTAATGAAGGTTGTCGGTATGCAGGCCAAGGCCTTTTTTAGCGTTGCAAAAAGAAATCCCTAAAGCTGTCTGCAATCGAGCCCTCCGTGATTCTCAAATCTGTGATGAGAGGGTATTCACCTGACAGTTTGGCCAGCTGAGAGGTGTGGTCATGCCGCCCAGGATGGTTCGCATAAGCCGCTCTTTAGGCTTCGGCGTGTCGACCCCGTTCACCTGAAGCCGCTTCGCTTCGAGTTCTTCACGGGCGACTGACTAAATGACGATCATCACCAATAAACGACCCCGCGCCCCTGATGATCTCCACTTGTCAGGAAGCGAGCCTAGTTAAAGTGCCTCGAACATTCTGACACCGGCCTCGGCGCATTGTACATCGTCTTCCACGGAGCCTCAGCTAACGCCTATGCCTCCAACAATCTTGTCACCGTTCTTAAGGGGAATCCCGCCGCCGAAAATAACAATGCGCCTAACATCAGCATTGTGAATGCCGAACAGGGATTGGCCAGATTGCGCAACGCCGGCCAGATCGCTGGTTGGTATTTTCACCGCTACTGACGCATACGCTTGGCAGTTTCAGAGGAAATGGGCTTGAGCCCGCGTTGATGCGACCCTAGAAGTTTAGTCCCGGAATGTGATGGTCTATCTTTCTGCCATCACTTTCAGGAGGAACTATGGGCCAGGTACTCCACAGATGCGCCACGACCACGCATGCTGTCTGAGCCGCAATACAGCGATCGCAGGCTTCGATCTCGAACTTGAGCACGAAGTACGCGATCAATCCCAAGACGGTGGCGAAGTGGCGGAAGCGCCATGGTGTTGACGATGCGCCGATGGGGCCGAAGGAGCCGCGCTCAACTGTCCTCAGTAATGAGGAGGAAGCTCTTGATCTTCCCCCGATAGTGTGGACACCGGGTTATGCGGCGTGAAGCTCTGCCTGTTCTGGGGTGAGGTGTAGCGACTGTTTGCCTTATGGATCGCAGTGGAGCGTTACAATTCACTGAAAGGCCGGTCTTAATCCGGCTTGCGATTCCAAACCAGAAACGCCGCGCCGTCCTCTTCGAACAGTGCCGCACGAATGGGTTCGGGGAAGCTAGGGTCGTCGAGTTGGACGCTGAGATAATCGCGAGGCTCTTCGCCGTTCGTCTGCGCCTTCCAGGCTGCGCCTAGCTCGGCGCGCCCTGCATAGACCCGAAAATCCGGCGCGCCCTCGCTCTTCTTCTGGTCATTGGCAACTATCCTGGCCTTGACGTTCACCGTCAGGGTCCGGATCGTTCCGGTATAGCCGTCCTTGCCGGCTGTAAAACTGCCTATCGTGGCCATGGGTCAAACCTCCGTTGCTTTGGTGGGCGGGGAAGATGCGCGCACGTTTTCGAGCTCTTTGCGCGCGCGTTTGAAACCGGGATCGGCGTTAATGAACGCCTCCAGCATGAACGGGATGAGGTCGGCGACGTTCTCCTTCTGGCCGTACCTGCGCCGGTAGATTTCTGCGTAGTCGTTGAGGGCAGTCTTGAGCTCGGCGCTTGCGGTGAAAGTGATCTTCACCGCCTCGCGGTCCGGGAGCTTGTCGAGCTTGAGCGTCATGGGCGTCTCCTCATCCGCGATAGGGCCGGAGCACCATGTCCTTATTGACGATGATGCGAAGCGGCCAACCGGGACGGATGTTGATGGTGGGCTGAATGTTGAGGTTGCGGTCGGTGATGCGCTGACCGACTTGGTTGGCGCTGTCCTGGGTCGACTCGCGGATCGCCTCGACGAGGACGTCTTCGTCGTCACCGAAGGTGAGCTCCGTCGCGACTCCAAGCAGCGTCGATAGCACGATGCCTTTCAAGAGCCGCCAGGTGTGAAAATTGACCTCATCCTCCAGACCGGCATAGCCGGCGGTGTCCGTGGCCGGCAGGTTCTCGATCACGACCGACGAGCCGTCGGGCATGATGATCCGCTGCCAGACGACGAGCGCGCGCTCCTGGCCGAAGGCGACGACGCTGTCATAGGTCCCGACGATACGGGAACCCTGCGGGATCAGAAGATAGGCCCCCGAGACGGTGTCATAGACGTTCTCGGTCACCTGAGCGATGACGCGGCCCGGCAAGTCGGAATTGATGCCGGTGACGAGGCTTGCGGAGATGATCGTGCCTGCCATGACCTGATAGGGCGAGGCCGGATCCCGCAGAACATGTGGATTGTAGATTTCGGCATCGACGCCCTGGTTCAGGAAATCGAGCTTGCGGCCTTGCAGGTTTTGGTCGTTCGCAAGGTCAAGGCCGAGCCCCCTGTCAGCGTCCGCGGTGCGCAGCACGTCGAAGGGATTGCGGTCCGGCGCTATGGGCGCCTGGGCTCTCGGAACATCCGCCTCAGCGGCAGTCGCTGTCCGGGACGTGAGCTGGAAGAACACGCCGGCCTCGCGGCCTTGCTGCGCCAGACGAGCCTGGCGGATGCGTTCGGCGCGCGCCGCATCGTCCTCGGGGCTCGGACGAAACGGCAGATCCGGCGTGGCCTGGATGCCGAGCTCCCGCTCCGCGCCCAATACGGCGCCGCCAAGGTCTCCGGGAAGCGGCGGCCCGAGTTCCACGGGCGGTTTCGGCAAATCACTGTAGCTGCGTGGCAGGCCTTCGAGGCCGTCCGGCGTCGGGTTGTTGTCGGTCCGGTAGAGTTCCCGTCCGGTATCGCTCCGGTCGAACAGCCGCGGCGGGTCGAGGGCGAAGATGGTGGCGCCGAAGATCAGCAGCAGCCCCGTCCCCAAGAGCAGGATCAGCACCCGGCGGTTGATCCGCGTGACCGGGCGCGGCTTGGCGCGCAACGCGAGCTCTTCCGGGTCGACCTTCGGGAGGGCCGTGCCTGGCGACTCGGGACGCCCCGTGTCGTCCTCTTTGGGAGGCGTCATCGGCGATCCTCATGCTCATGTAAGTCGGTCTCGTTCACTTGAGCGGACCGACTCGATACGGCTGCCCGGCCGTCGGTGCGGGTGATGCGCACGACCTGTTGCGGGTCCTCGCCGAGCCGCAATTCGGCGGCGGCGAACAGCCGGTCGACGATGTAGTAGTGGCCGCGGACGCGATAGTTGACGAGCTGGTTTTCGCCGTCCGGCCCGACGACGAAGAGCGGCGGCGCCTCGCCCTGGTCGAGCCGGGCCGGGAACTGGATGTAGACCTTGTGGGTATCGTCGAAGACGCGCACCGGCCGCCAGGGCGGCGTGTCTCCGCTGACGGCATAGCGGAAGCGCAGCTTGTCGATATCGAGCCCGCTATCAATCACCCGGTCCGCGGCCTCCTCGGCCGCCGCGTTGCGGCGTGTGAGCGCCAGAGGCTCATCTCGCGGATAGTGCCAGGAGACCGACGCCATATATGTCTCCGGCGTGCTGGTGAGCTCCAGGTGATAGGCGCGCCGGTCGGTAACGATGACGAGGTTGGTCCGAAGATCCTCGGCGATCGGCTTCACCAGTACATGGGCGCGGGCCGTGTCTCCCGATCCGCTGACGGTATCGCCGATGACCCAGCGAACCGTGTCGCCCGCTGAGACGGCGACGATCTCTTCGCCAGGCTGGAGGGCGATGGTGCTGACATTCTCCGGCGCGGTGTAGAGCTGGTAGAGCGCGCCTTCGGTGTAGGGGTAGACTTGGACCGCATTGATGTAGCCGTCGGCCGTCGGCTCGACCTTGGCGGCCTCGTTCGCATCAACCACCCGGTCCTCCGGTGGCCGGGAATTCTCGTCGCGCCTGCGCTCGCCCGGCAGCCGCTTCAACTGCCCCGGCAGCGGCAGCGGCTCGGGTATGGTCACGATCTGGACAGGCCGTCGTGGCTCGGCGGTCAATGCAGCGGCGTTAAAATCCTCCGCATCGAAACTGATCTCTGGCGGCGGTTGCTTTGTCGCACAGGCGGCGAGCAAGCCGGATATAACGAGGATCATCGATTTCTTCATTGGTTGTCTCCCGAGATGAGGTCGCGGCTCCAATTGAGCGCGTGGACATAGATGCCGAGGGGGTTCTTCCTGAGCGTCTCCTCCGTACGGGGACGCTGCAGCACGATGGAGAGGACCGCGGTGTATCGCTTGGTTTCGGCGAGCGTGCCGTTCTCGTAAGATCGCTCCTGCCAGCGCACATCGAAGCTGTCGCCGGATGACCGCACGACGCTGGTGACCTCGACGGTGACGGTGCGCTGACCCACTCTTGAGAACGGGTCGTTTTCGCGGGCGTAGTCGTTGAGCGTGTTGGCGGCCGGCGCCGTGGCGTAGTCGTAGGCGCGTAGCCAATTCTGTCGCACAACGATCGGATCGATCGACAGCGACCGGACGTTCTCGATGAAGCGTGCCAAATGGTAGGCGATCTGAGCGTCGGTCGGCTCGTAGCTTACAGTCGCCGGGCCCACAGCGCGCACCTCGCCGAGCGTATCGACTTCGACCACATAGGGAGTGATGGTGCTGCGCCCGGCCTGCCAGATGACGCCGCCGGAGAGCCCGATCGTCAGCGCCAGACAGCCGAAGGCCATAAGCCGCCAGTTGCGCGCCTGGACGCGGGCCGACCCGATACGCTCGTCCCAGACCTGGGCCGCCTTCTGGTAAGGCGTCACGGGCTCGGGCGTATCGCCATAGGTCGTTGTCGAACGTTTAAACATCAATCGTCATCCCTCAATCTGGGGTTTTCGCCGGAGGCGGGTCTGTCGCCATCGCGGACGGTATGGGCGGCAACCGTCGCGCCCTCGCGCATGCGCTGGTCACGACGCAGCTTCCGCGCCCAGTCCGGTGCGCCGCTCGCGGCCGCGGTAGTTGTCGACGCTTCGCTGCCTGGAAGGGTGCCGCCCGTGGCGGCAAACGCGCCTCTTTGACCGTCTGCAAAGGATTGCCGCGCCCCCGATGTCGCGCGTCCCACAACGCTGCGGACGCCTTGACCGACAGCGCCGGCACCGGCACGGGCGACGCCGGCGGCGCCAGCTGTCACACCCGCGGCGCCAGACACACCCGACGCGGCGCGGCCGAGGCCGTACGCACCGCTTGCCCTGCCAGCCATGGAGGAAGCCGCGCGGGTCGCACCGCTCGCGCCGGCGCCGAGAGCACGCGCCCCTCCGGCTACCGCCCCGGCGGCGGCCGCGCCGCCGATGGCGAGGCCGGCAACCGATCCGACGGCGGCGCCGGCGCCGAGTTGCGGCGCGCCGGAGACGAGGCCGGCGGCGATGCCGGGGCCGAAGATGCCGAGCATGAAGATCGAGAGAGCGCCGAGGACGGTGGAGGCCGCCTGCTCCAGCGTAATATCGCCGCCCGCGAACGACGCGGCGAAGGAGCCGAACAGCGTCGAGCCCATACCGACGATGACCGCGAGCAACATCAGCTTGATACCGGCGGCGATGACGTTGCCGAGCACCCGCTCGGCCAGGAACGCGGTCTTTCCCCAGAGCGCGAAGGGTACAAGGACGAAACCGGCGAGTGTCGTCAGCTTGAACTCGATGATGGTGATGAAGAGCTGGATCGCAAGGATGAAGAAGGAGAGCAGCACCACCACCCAGGCGAACATCAGGATCGCGATCTGCACGAAGTTCTCGAAAAAGGCGATCGGACCAATGAGATCGGCGACCTCTTCGAGCAGCGGCTCGGCCGCGACATAACCGGTCTCGGCGACGAAGCCGGGACGCATCAATTCGGCGGCGGTGATCGGAGAGCCGGTGGCGCGCAGACCGAGCCCCGCGAAGGAATCGAAGATAACGTTCGCGAGGAAGGAGAAGTTGTTCAGGATGAAGGCGAAGGCACCCACATAGAGCACCTTCTTGATGAGCGCCGGGATCACCGCCTTGTCGTCGGCGAGGGCCCAGAAGAGTCCCGCGAGGGCGATATCGATCCCGATCAGGATCGTCGTCAGGAAGGCGACGTCCGGCGTCAGAAATCCGAAACCGGAATCAATGTAGTTCACGAAGGTGGTCGTGAACTGATCGATGACGTTGAGATCGTCCATCGCCTTCTCGTCCCCGCTTAACGTGCGTAGGCGGAGCCGTCGCCGAGGAAGCGCTCGAACCGGGCGCGTCCGCGTTCGCGTGCGGCGACCCGATCGGCGCGTTCAGTGGCCTCCGCCCGCGATGACGCCGCAAGCAATGTCTGAAGCTGCATCGACTGCTTGGCGGCGAGCGCGGTGAGCTGATTGCCGGCCTGAACCGCTTGGAGATTGCCGACGGCCGCCTGGCTCTCACCGACGAGCAGATCGAGCGTCACCGCGTCGGCACGCACTTGACCGACCACCTCGGCTTGGACTTCCAGGCTGTGCTTGAAACCCTCGCGCGCCAGGGCCCAGGCCTCATGGGCATCGGCGATGATTTGCGGGGTCGAGACGGCGTCCGCGTACTCTTCGGGGAAGAGCCGGCGGTATTCGCTGTCAATGACCGAGACCTCATAGGCGATCCCGCGGGCAGTGGTGATGAGCCCATCGACACGCGCGAGCGAGGCGCGCAGATCGCCCGCGACGGAGGTCGGCAGGTTCGCGAGATTCCGCGCCTGATTGATCAGCATCCGCGCCTCGTTGGTGAGCTGCTTCACCTGATTGCTGATCTGCTGCAGCGTGCGCGCCGCCGTCAGGATGTTCTCGACATGGTTGGCCGGGTCATAGACAGTGTCGCCAACGCCGAAGATGGCGTAGGCGTTCTGGACCGGCGCCATTGCCAGCCCAACGGCGGCGACCGCCGCCAAGAGCTTACGTTTCATGATTGTCCTCCGTGTGGGGATGGTTGGGGATTGGCTGCTCGGCTGCAATCAACTCGGCTGCCCAGTCGAGATCCTTGGCGCGCAGCCAGGAGTCGGCGAACTCCTCTTCGCCATGGGCGGCGATGAGTTCGTCCATGAGGGCGTGGTCTTGCTTGGTGGACGCGGCAGCAAACGCCAGTGCCACGGGACCAAGGTCGAGATCGAACAGCCGGTTGCCTTGGCGCGATTGGTAGTAGTAGTCGCGCTTTGGTACCGCCCGCGCGACGATCGCGATCTGCCGGTCGTTGAGCCCGAAAGCCTCGTAGACGGCCTTTGCCTGAGGCTCGATCGCCCGGTCGTTCGGCAGGAAAATGCGGCTCGGACAGCTCTCGATGATCGCCGGCGCGATGGAACTGCCGGCGATGTCGGACAGACCTTGCGTGGCGAAGATGACGGAGACGTTCTGCTTGCGCAGCGTCTTCAGCCATTCCCGAATGCGCGCGGCGAAGGCCGGGTTGTCGAGGAACAGCCAGGCTTCGTCGAGGACCAGGACCGACGGCCGCCCGTCGAAGCGTTCATCGAGCCGGTGGAATAGGTAGGTGAGCACCGGCGGCACCGCGCTGGTCTCATGCATCAGCTCTTCCATCTCGAAGCACTGGACCGCGCCGAGCGTCAGGCGGTCTTCATCGGCGTCAAGGAGCCGACCGAATGGGCCTTCGAGCGTGTAGGGCTGAAGCGCTTGGCGAAGCTCGCTCCGTTGCAGAAGCGTCGCGAGGCCGGTCAGTGTGCGTTCCGGCGGCGGCGCGGCGGCGAGATTTGAAAGTGCCGACCAGACCGCATCCTTGATTTCCGGCGTGACCGCGACGCCTTCATGGACGAGAAGCCCGAGCACCCATTCCTGCGCGAAGGATCGTTCCGCCGCCAGATCGATTTTGGCAAGCGGCTGAAAGGCGAGCGCGCCCTTCTCGCCCTCCTTGGCCGCGCCTAGATCGAACCAGTCGCCGCCCATGCCGAGGATTGCGGCGCGCGCGGAGCCGCCCTTGTCAAACATGGTGATCTGCGCGTTCTTGTAGCGCCGGAATTGCATTGCGATCAGCGCCAGCAGCACCGATTTGCCCGCACCCGTGGGACCGACCACGAGCGTGTGGCCCACATCGCCGATATGGGTCACGAGCCGGAACGGTGTCGTGCCGTTCGTCCGCACCGTGATGAGTGGCGGTCCGTCCAGATGCTCGTTCCTCGCCGGTCCCGCCCAGGTGGCGGAAAGCGGCATCATGTGCGCCAGGTTGAGCGTGTTGACCGGCGCCTGCCGGACATTGGCGTAGACATGACCCGGCAAGGACGAGAGCCAGGCCTCGACGGCGTTGGCGCTTTCCTCGATGGTGGCGAACCCGCGCCCATCGATCACCCGTTGCGCCGCACGGACCTTTTCGCGCACCGCGGCCGCGCCCTGGTCCCAAACGATGAACGTCGTGGTGATATACCCATAGGCGACGAGATCGGCTCCGAGCTCTTGGAGCGCCGCATCGGCATCGGCGGTCTTGTTATCGGCGTCGGCGTCGACGAGCACCGACTGTTCGTTGGTCATCACCTCCTTGATGATGGCGGCAATGGATTTGCGCTTGGCGAACCATTGCCGGCGATAGCGGCGGATAACCTTCTCGGCCGCCGCCTTATCGAGCGGCACAAACCGCGTCATCCAACGGTATTCGAAGCCGAGATGATTGAGGCCGTCGAGAAGACCTGGGGTGGTCGATCCAGGAAAACCGAGAACGGTCAGCACGCGCAGATGCGCGTCGCCCAGCATCGGCGCGAGCCCACCGGTCAGCGACGTGTCCACCAAGACGGCGTCGAGATAGGCGGGGACCTCCGGCGTTGCGATCGGATGCCTTTTGTTCGAGATGCAGTTATGGAGGTAGGAGAGCGTCTCTTCGTCCGTAAGCGGCGATACTTCCGGCATGAGCTGGGCCAGGAGGTCGAGCGCTCTGTCTGTCTGCTGGACGAAAGCACCGAGATGGTCGCGGTCGTCGAGCCCTCGCTTCTCGCCGGCCGACTCGATCAGGAGCTGGTCCGCGCGGCCGACAGTGTCGGCCGGCGGCAGATAGACGAACGTGAGCACATAGGCGCTCTCGAAGAGCGCGTCCGCTTGTTCGAAGGCCGCCCGCCGCTCCTCGTCGACCAGGCGGGAGATCGGATCGGGAAAGTCCGGCTGCGGGTAGCCGCGCGCTGCATGCCGCTCGGCCTCAAAGAACATTGCCCAGTTAGAGCCGAAGCGGCGCAGCACGTTGTTGATGCGCGCACAGATGGCGACGAGCTCGGCCTCGGTGGCGCTTTCGAGATCGGGGCCGCGAAAGCGCGCCGAGAGCTGAAAGCTTCCATCCTTGTTGAGGACGACTCCCGGCGCGACGAGGCAGGCCCACGGGAGGTAGTCCGCCAGCAGCGCTGGTCGCTTCCGGTATTCCGCCAGGCTCAACATGAGAGATAGCCCTTGTGCCGCACGTGCCGGACGAGGATCTCCATGAAGGCGGGGTCCTTCCTGGCCGCGTAGGCGGCGGCGCTGTGGCCGACGAGCCAGACCACGATTCCGGCAAGCCAGAGTTGCAGGCCAAGTCCCAGCGCGGCAGCCAACGTGCCGTTGATGATCGCCACCGTACGCGGCGCGCCGCCCATCAGAATCGGCTCGGTCAGCGCCCGGTGCAGCGGGATCTCGTAACCTTCGACACTCATGCGATTAGCGCCAGTCATGCGATGACCGCCCCGCCGCCGAAGGAGAAGAAGGACAGGAAGAAGCTCGTCGCCGCGAAGGCGATCGAAAGACCGAAGACGATCTGGATCAGCCGCCGGAAGCCGCCACTCGTCTCGCCGAAGGCAAGCGACAGGCCGGTGATGACGATGATGATGACGGCGACGATGCGCGCCACCGGCCCCTCGATCGATTCGAGGATCGAGGTCAGCGGCGCCTCCCACGGCATGCCGGAGCCGGCGGCATGGGCGGGATCGGCCACAAAACAGGACAGTATGAGTGCGATGGTGAACCCCATCAGTTCGGCATGGCGCGGCTGCAAGCGGATTGAAAGGCCGGGAGCGATTGGGTTCATGTAAGGTCTCCTTTATTCAGGCCGATGGCACGTGATCGACGGGGTGAGCGGTGTCAGACGGTAGTCACCGTCGGCTGTTAACCCTTCGAGCGCGGCGACGGTCTCGATCCGTCGGCCGGAGCCGCGACCCTTCAGAAACACAACCATGTCGATCGCTTCGGCGATCAGCCGGCGTGGCACGGTGACGACCGCCTCCTGGATGAGCTGTTCGAGCCGATAGAGCCCGGCATGAGCCGAGTTGGCATGCAACGTTGTGATCCCGCCGGGATGGCCGGTGTTCCAGGCCTTCAGCATGTCGAGGGCTTCGGCGCCGCGAACCTCGCCGACGATGATCCGGTCGGGTCTAAGTCGAAGGGTCGAGCGGACGAGGTCGGCGAGCGAGGCGACGCCGGGTTTGGTCCGCAGGCTGACGCAATCCTCGGCCGCGCATTGGAGCTCGCGCGTGTCCTCGATCACGATGACCCGGTCGCCGCTCGCCGCCACCTCGCCGAGAAGCGCGTTGACCAGCGTAGTCTTGCCGGAACTGGTGCCGCCGACCACGACGATGTTTTTGGCCGACACCACGGCCTCGGCCAGCGCTTTGGCCTGAAGCGGCGTCATGATCTGGGCGTCGACATAGTCGATGAGCCGATAGAGCACGTGCGCCGGCTTGCGGATCGCGAAGCATGGGGCCGGCGACACCGGTGGGAGGAGGCCCTCGAAGCGCTCGCCGGTTTCCGGCAATTCGGCCGAGACCACCGGCCGTTCGCGATGGCACTCCTGGCCAATATGGCTCGCGACCAGCCGGATGATCCGTTCGATCCCGGCGGCGCCGAGTCGCTCCCCTGTATCGACGCGTCCGTCGCCATGGCGGTCGATCCAGAGCCGGCCGTCGGGATTGACCATCACCTCGATCACCGCCGGATCGGCGAGCGCCGTGGCGATCGCCGGCCCCATGGCCGTCCTGAGCATGGTCCGCTGGCGGTCGAGCGTGGTGGGATTGAACCGATCAGACATTGTCTGCTTTCCCCCTATCCGCCGCGTGAGTGGCCGCCTCCCCATTTGCTTTGTCTTTGTCCGGAGAACCCGCCTCCTTCACCGCCCGTAGGGCCTCGATCTCGGCTTCCGTGAAGAAATCGCTCTCGTTCGCGCTGATCTCTTCGAGTACATCGCGGATCATGTTCTTGCCGCCCGCGAGCCGGCGTCCGAGCTGGGTGATGAAGTAATCGAATCGCTCCTTGCCGAGCGCGCGGGCGGCGTCCTGATCCGTGTTCGGCAGCGGCGGCGTCACGGTCAGGAAGAAGCGGATGAAGAGCGCCAACGTCTCGGTCGTGATGCCAAGATTGCGCTCCAACCGGTCATACTGCCGGGTCATCCGGTCGAGACGGCGGATCAACGCGCCGTCGCGCTGGTCGTCGAATTCCTTGGAGAAAAACCCCATCAGCGCCGCCTCGACCACGGCGGCCTTGGTGACGCCCGGCCGTTTCGCTGCGGTCTCGACCTTGTCGAAGAGCTCAAAGGCGACATGGACATTGAGACGCGGTTTCATGGGCGTGTCTTTCAGAAGCTCGGCATCAGGTCGTCGTCGGCCTGATCCCCCATTCCGTTATTCAGGGCGTGGGCGCGCCGGACGACCGCGGCGTTGCGGGCGAGCTGGTCCATGCGCTTGGCGTCGTTGGGATCGAACTCGTCGTCGAGAAGACCGGCATCTGGGGCCTTTTCGGGCTCAGGCTTCGCGGGCGCCTCGTCGGGCAGCGCGGGATGGCGATTTAGGCCACCAGAATCTTCATTGGCATTATCTTCGTCGCCGCCCGAGACGCGCTCGGTCCAGGGTTTGACGAGATCGGCGTGAAGGCTCCGCACCTGTCCCGACCAATCGTCGGCACGAAGGTGCGGGCGATCCCCATAGGGACCGTCGTGCTTGAGAATCGGCGGGGGGCACACCCGGCCCGTGAAATTGGCGTCCTCGAAGTAGCGCAGCTTCTTGGCGCGGATCGGAGGCTGACCCGAGACCATGACGATCTCCTCGTCCGCCGGCAGCTGCATCACCTCGCCTGGGGTCAGCAATTGCCGGGCGGTCTCCTGGCGGCTGACCATCACATGCGCCAGCCACGGTGCTAGCCGGTGGCCGGCATAGTTGCGCTGGGCGCGCAGCTCCGTCGCGGTACCGAGCGAGTCCGAGATGCGCTTGGCCGTGCGCTCGTCGTTCGAGGCGAAAGCGATCCGGACATGGCAGTTGTCGAGGATCGCGTTGTTCTCGCCGTAGGCCTTGGAGATCTGGTTGAGCGATTGCGCGATCAGGAAACTGCGCACGCCGTAGCCGGCCATGAAGGCGAGCGCGCTCTCGAAGAAGTCGAGCCGTCCGAGCGCCGGGAACTCGTCCAGCATCATCAGAAGCTGGTGGCGATGGCGCTTCCCGGCCTCGCCTTCGAGTTTTTCGGTCAACCGGCGGCCGATCTGGTTGAGGACCAGCCGCACCAACGGCTTCGTCCGAGAAATGTCCGAGGGCGGAATGACGAGGTAGAGGGAGACGGGCCGATCGGCGTTCATCAGGTCGGCAATGCGCCATTCGCACGCGCTCGTGGTCTCCGCTACTGTGGGGTCGCGGTGGAGTCCGAGGAACGATATCGCCGTCGACAGCACGCCCGAGCGCTCGTTCTCCGACTTGTTGAGCAGTTCGCGGGCGGCCTGGGCGATGACGGGGTGAACCAGCGGCGTCTCGTCCGTGCCGAGATGATTGGTGCTCATCATGACCCGCAGCGTGCGCTCGAAGGAGCGTGACGGGTCGGAGAGGAAGGCCGCGACGCGGGCGAGTGTCTTTTCCTGCTCGGCGTAGAGGACGTGGAGGATCACGCCGACAAGCAGCGCATGGCTTGTCTTCTCCCAGTGGTTCCGCCGCTCGAGCGCGCCCTCGGGATCGACCAGGATGTCGGCGATGTTCTGGACGTCGCGGACCTCGTTGCGGCCTTTGCGTACCTCCAGGAGCGGATTGTATTTGGCGCTTGCCGGATCGGTCGGATTGAACAGCAGGCAGTGCGAGAACTGTGCGCGCCAGCCGGCGGTGAGCTGCCAGTTCTCGCCCTTGATGTCGTGGATCACGGCGGAATGCGGCCAGCTCAGAAGCGTTGGAATCACGAGCCCGACGCCCTTGCCGGAACGGGTCGGCGCAAAGCACATGATATGTTCCGGCCCGTCATGACGCAGATAGTGCTCTTTGTAACGTCCGATAAAAATGCCAGCGGCGTCGAAAAGACCGAACCTGTTGATCTCCGTCTTGGTCGCCCAGCGTGACGATCCATAGGTTGTCACCAGCCGGTTCTGCCGCGCCCGCCAGAGCGATCCGGCGACCGCGACGACGACGCCGAGGATTCCGCCCGCCGCCGCCATGGCGCCGGCCCGGTTGAAGATCGAAGGCGCGTAGGCCTCATAGGCGTACCACCACTCGAACAGCCTCCACGGCAGGTAGACCTGATAGCCGCTAATCTCGAACCAAGCCGGACCGAGGCGTGGCTGATAGCCGAGCTGTCCTGCCGCCCACTGGGTCGCGAACCAGACCGCGCCGATCACGATGGCGAAGACGAGGACAATTTGTCCGATGAGGAGCTTGGTCGGGGTCATTGATCTCTTCCCGTTGTTCGGGCCAAAGGCGCCGGTGAAGTCAGGAAAGGATCGCGACAAATTTACCGGTCAATCAACACAGTAACTTCCAGTGTCGTCCAAGTACGGATGAATAGAGAAGCAATATCCAAGCACGGGAAGGAAAACCCAACATCATCAGGTCCTATTTTTGCACCAACGATTCGGTATCCTTTTGGACAGTGTTGGAGTGGGGTGGCGGCGCGCTGTTGCCTGCGCGCAAAAACTGTCCGAAAGGGGAGTCGCGGGGGCTGAAAAAGGAGATGATCTATGCACTTGGCATGCCGTTCCGGCCGCTCTGCCGTATTGGGCCTCGCCGGGCCTTGTTCGATTGTCGCTGTAGGCGCAGATGCGGCGGCTGCGACGGAGTATGACATTCAAACCTTCGACGGCGGGCCGGCCAGGTTCGTCTATGACGAGCCCATCGATGTGGCCCTCCGCGTATTCAAGCCCGACGACCCGAAATGCCATGAGATCGGCGAAGTCATCCTCCTCTTCGAAAACCGCGACCAACTCCGCGACGACGCCCTGATCGAGAAAGCCGCGCTTACCGGCATGAACGGCTACGCCGAGCTCTGCCGTTCTCTCGGCGCCAATCCCTCAAACCAGCGCAAGGTCGTGGCATCATCGTCGGCGTGGGCGCGCCGGACGCACGGGGCCGCGTGATGGGCGACGCGCGGGTCCTCGACGCCATGGTCTCGTCTCTCACCGGTGAGTATCAGTTCTGGGTTCGCCACAGTGACCGGCGTATGGTCCGGCAGCCAGGCCGAATGCGCGAGCGAGCGGGTAATCCTGTTCGAGCGCGACGGAGCCGGCACGGTCGAATGGTGGCGCGCCTCGAACGAGGACATTGGCCTCTTACCTTGGCGAACAGGCCAATGAGAGCTCCGTGACGGCACGGTCATCATGAGCTTCAACCAACGTGTCGAATTCAGCCGGGTAACGCGGAGTATTCGCTCCGGCGCGATCGACGAGACCGTCCAGTTTGACCTCAAAGGAGTGAACGAGTCGAAACTGCGGCTCGCTGCGACAGGCGGCGGGTTCTCGCCCGAAGCGCTCTTCCTCGGTGGCGCGGAGAAGCTTTTTGTGCAGTGTCCGGAGTAATCGCCAAACATCTCTGATCGGCCAAGGGAGGTCGGTATCGGATCAGAAAGCAGGCGTATAAGGATCACGGCGTGGACGGCGAAAATG
>CAKZLS010000002.1 GCA_937127205.1 uncultured Rhodospirillales bacterium | reverse complement strand
GAAAAATTCGAAAAACTCGCGAGCGGGCAGTGCGGGGCTGAAGTAGAAGCCCTGCGCGATGTCGCATTCCCGAGCGCTCAGGAAATCAAGCTGTTCTTTCGTCTCCACGCCCTCCGCGATGACCCGGAGGTTCAGGCGATGCGCCATGGCGATGATGGCCTCCACAAGCGTAGCGTGGGCCGCCTCTTCGAGGACATCCTGGATGAACGAGCGATCGATTTTCAAGGTATCGAGAGGGAAACGGTTCAAATATCTGAGCGAAGAATAGCCGGTTCCGAAATCGTCCACCGCCAGCCGGACGCCTTGGGCATCGAGTTTACCGATCGCCGTTTTTGTCTCGGGAAGGTCGTCCATCAACAGTCCCTCCGTGATCTCCAATTCCAGCGAGGCTGGCGCGAGGTCGTTACGTTTGAGCGCTTGAGCAACTACCTCGACCAGTGATTTTCCCTTGAATTGGCGGCTGGAGACGTTCACGGACATGCGCAGGTCCTTCAATCCGTTGGACTTCCAAAGTCGCGCTTGTTTGCAGGCCGTATGCAGAACCCATTCGCCGATGGGGACGATCAAACCGGTTTCTTCGGCGAGGCGGATAAATTTTTCCGGTTTGACAGCCTTCATGCTGGGTTCCTGCCACCGCAACAGGGCTTCGGCGCCAATCAAACGGCCGGAACGAATGTCAATCAAGGGTTGGTAGTGCAGCGCGAATTGCTTGCGATCGAGCGCGCGCCGCAGCTTGGATTCCATGTGGATCCGTTCGCGAGCGTGCTCATTGAGCTTCGGTGTAAAAAACCTGAGCGTGTTACGGCCCTGCTCCTTGGCTTGGTACATGGCCGCGTCCGCATTGCGCATGAGGATCTCCGCGTCGCGGCCGTCATCGGGGCAAAGAGTGATCCCGATGCTTGTGCTCACAAACGCTTCGTTGCCGTCCAGAACAAACGCCTTGCCAAAGGCGTGCAGGATTTTGCGCGCGACGGACTCGGCGTCCTTGCTGGACGTTATATCCGGAAGGATGACGGTAAATTCGTCACCGCCCAGACGCGCCACTGTATCCTCTTCCCGAACGCAGGACCTGATGCGCCGCGCGGCTTGGCCGAGCAGTTGATCGCCGAGGGCGTGGCCCATGGTGTCGTTGATTTTCTTGAAGTGATCCAGGTCGACGAACAGGATGCCGACCCTGCGTGAGTACCGCCGGGAACGCGCGACGGCGCTGGTGAGCCGGTCAAGCGCGAGCGTTCGGTTGGGCAGGTCCGTGACGGCGTCGAAATTCGCCTGATAATGCAGCCGTTGCTCGTAGATCTTCCGGAGCGTGATATCCACCACGGTGGATTGAATAACCGATTTCCCGTTCCAAGGAATCAGGTTCATCTGCGTTCGAATCCAGATCAGCGAGCCATCCGTTCTGACGCCTTGGAATTCGTGTTCTTGCGGCGTGTTTTGCCCGCGATGCGTGGCTTTTCTGTACCGCTTGACCCTCATTAGGTCGGTCGGCGTGTACAACGCATCGAGGGAGCCGAGGGCGAGGATATCTTCCGGCGCACCGTAACCAAAGATATCCGCGAACGTTTGGTTGGCAAAAAGCGGGCAGCCCTCGTCTTCGATCACGATACCCAAGACGGAACTCTCCACCAGGCAGCGAAATCGTTCCTCGCTGGCACGCAGCCCTTCTTCGGCCTGCTTCTGAATGGTGATATCCGCCTGAATTCCGATGAAGTGTGTAACCTTGCCGTTCGGATCCTTGACCGGTGAAATGGATGCGTTGGCCCAATAGGGAGTGCCGTCCTTGCGCCGGTTGCGAAGTTCGCCGCGCCATTCATGGCCCTGCTTGATTGTCATCCAAAGCTTTCGGTATTGCTCTCGGGTCATTTCTCCCGACTTGAGTAGGCGTGGATTTTGGCCGACCACTTCATCGCGGGCGTAGCCGGACATTTCGGTAAACCGTGGGTTCACGTATTCGATGGTTCCGTCCGTCGCGGTAATGATGACGCCCGCCGCCCCTTGCTCGACGGCCCGCCACAGCTTGCGCAACTCCTCTTCGGCTTTTTTAACCTCGGTTACATCGCGCACGATAACGAGCATATGCAACTCGCCACTCAGCATGAAGGTGCTGGCTGACAGCATACCGGTCAGCATCCGGCCGCTCTTGTGATGGACCGTGATTTGCTCGTTCCGCACCTGGCCCTCCTTGCGGAGTTGCGAAACCAACCGCTCGCGATCCTTCAAGTCGGCCCAGATCCCCAAGGTGGCAACCTTTTTGCCGAGAACTTCCTCCCTCTGATACCCGGAAAGGGAGGTAAAGCCGTCGTTCACGTCCACATAAAGCCCATCCTTCAGCCGGCTGATGGTGACCGCGTCCGGGCTTGTCTGGAATGCGTGCCTGAAGCGCTCCTCGAACTCCTTGAGCGTCCGCTCGGAACGCTTCCGCTCGGTAAGATCTTGAACCGTGCCGGTCATCCTAAGCGGGTTCCCGGCGCCGTCGAATGTAACTTCGCCCTTTTGGCGGACGATCCGCGCGGATCCGTCAGGCCGAACAATCCGATGTTCGAAATCGTATTCCGCATCTTTGTATAAGGCGGCGTCGATGGCGCGGCGCACCATCTCACGGTCGTCGCCATGTACGATGTCGAGGAAATCGTCATAGCTTGCTGGAAACGACTGTGGCACCAGACCAAAGATCCGGAATATCTCGTCGGACCACATGAAGGCGTTCTTGCCCACATCCAGATCCCAGTTTCCGAGGCGCGCGATGCGTTGCGCGTTTGCTAGACTGATTTGGCTTCGTCGTAACTCGTCCTCGGCGCACATACGCCGGGAAATATCCGTCATTCGCCCCGTTAAACGGATCGGCGTGTCTTGGGCATCGCGAACACAGGATCCGCGTGCTTCGATCCACAACCATCGACCGTCCTTGTGGCGGTGCCGGTAGGTGGCTTCGTAAACCTCTGAGTTGCCGTCCAGGTAGCCGGAAATACTTTGTCGGGCGGCGGGAAGATCCGATGGATGGACATGCTTGTCCCATCGGTAGGTGGCCATATCCGCGTCGCTAAAGCCGATAATGTCTTGCCACACCGGCGAGTACCAAATCCGGTTGTCGACGAGATCCCAGTCCCACAGACCGTCCTTGGTCCCACCGATCGCCATTTTGAAACGCCGCTCGCTCTCGCTGAGCGTTTCCTGCATATTCTTTAGGTCGGTGACGTCCACGACGATGCCGACGATCCCGCCTTCCGCCGTTGGTTGTTCGACGATGTGCAGCCAGCGGCCGTGGGCAGTACGTCGGGTGATGGGGCCGGTCGGATTGTGATGCTGTTGGATCCTTTCGCGGATCCACTCTTCCGGATCGGCTTCCGGCGGGAGAACGATGACGCCGCGGCGAACGTTTTCGCGGACATTGTCTTCGAAACGTCTTCCCGCCACTAAAAGGTCGTCCATTCCGGGGTAAAACTCCCGGATCTTGTCATTGAAGGTGACGAGGCGATCGTCCGCGTCCCACAACATGAAACCTTCGGCAAGGCTTTGTACGGCATCCTGAAGCTGGTTTTTCGGGCTTTTCCGGTCGGAGACGTCGCTGAGGATGGTGACCACGCCGCCCTCCGCCAGCGCATGACAACCCACCTCGATAATCCTGCCATCGGCCAGCGTGCGCTCCAGACGCGACACTCCCGTGCGATCGGCGGGACCGACACACCCCTTTATGAGCGTCTCCAGGTCTTTCAGGCCTTCGGAAGCGGGAGCTTTTTCCGACACCATCAAACGATGAAGAGAAATTCCTACTTGAACCGAGTTTGCAGAAAGTTCCAGGTAGTCGAAAAAGGCATTATTGAACAGGATAAGCCGTCGATCCGCATCGATCACCCCAATTCCCTGGCCAGTAAGATTGAGGGCTTCGATGATCAGAGGTGAAACCGCCTCGGTGTCTCGGCTTGTTGAGGATTTGGCAGCTTGGTCCGGAACATCGGGCATGGAATACCTCGGTTTGGCCGAGTGGTTTTAGTGAACTCAAGTCCGGGGTAACGGATCACTTTGGTATGGGGTGGCGCATAGCAGACACGCGGGGCACGATACAAAGACTACCCTTTATTTACCCCCAAATGAGGCAACGGCAGGGAAGGTTTAAGCCGATTGGCGCCCATTAGGAAATTATTTTTGCTACATTTGCGGAATCGCCGCTTGACCGATCGACGGCAACGGCTTTGATCATGGCAAAAACCTTCTGGCCGCAATGAAGCTCGAGTTCATGAAATGACTTTCGGGTTATCCGGGCGATGATCGGACAGCCGACGTCGACGAGAATGTCCATCAGGGATCCGCTTACCTTGCCGATCTCGACGATTCGTCCGTCCAAGACATTGAGAACGCTTGTCCCCGTAGGGCGGGCGAGACTCAGGGCAACGTCACGCGCCCGGATGCGCACCCTCAATCGTGCGCCGGTCGCGCGTTCGAGCCGCGGTACGAGCAATGTTCCGCCGGTAAACGCGAGTCGGGTCAGACCGAATGTGTCGTCGTGTCCCTCCACCATGACCCGAACAGCGGCTCCCGCCTCATAAAGATCGGCAACCTGAGGCAGGTCGATCCGGCTCATGACCTCCTCGATGGGGCCACATTCCACAGTATTGCCCTCCGAGAGGATCACCAGTGTATCGCCAAGGCGCACCACTTCCTCGACGCTATGGCTGACGAAGGCGATCGGCAAGCGCAGTTCGTCGCGAAGCCGTTCGATGAAGGGCAAGATTTCGGCTTTTTGGACAACGTCGAGAGACGCTAGCGGCTCGTCCATGAGCAGCAGCCGCGGACTGGCCAGGAGCGCGCGCCCGATGGCGACCCTTTGCTTCTCTCCACCGGACAGTTTTCTTGGTCGCCGGGTCAACAGCGGGCCCAGATTGAGCAGCTCGACAACATGGTCGAAGTCCTGATGGCGATCGGATTTGGCGACCCATCGCGTACCGTAGGTCAAGTTCGAATGCACGGTTAGATGGGGAAATAAGCGGCCGTCCTGAAAGACGTAGCCGAGGCGGCGGCGGTGCGGCGGCAGATTGATGTTTCGCGCAGAATCGAAGAGGACCTTGCCATCGATGGCGACGCGGCCGCTTTCGGGTTTGTGAAGACCGGCCAGGACGTTGATCAGCGACGTTTTTCCGCAGCCCGATGGACCAAAGATTGCGGTTAAACCCGCACCGGCGGCAAAGTTCGCGTTAAGGCGGAACGGGCCAAACCGCGCGACGATATCGGCTTCGATTGCTGCGTTGCCGGTCATCGTATCACCCTCGCAGCCGGGCCGAAATCCGCCGGGCGAGCAACTCGGATGCCGCCAGAGCCAGCATGGCAATAACAATCGAGATCATCACCAGGCGGAGCGCGCCCTGTTCACCGCCGGGTGTATTCACCAACGAGAACAGGGCCAGAGGAAGCGTTCGGGTTTCGCTGGGGATGTTCGAGACGAAGGTGATGGTGGCGCCGAACTCGCCGAGGCTCCTCGCGAATGCCAGAATAACTCCGGTCAGGATGCCGGGAAGGGCTAGCGGCAGGGTCACCGTCGCGAAAACCCACCGCGGAGAGGCGCCAAGTGTCCACGCGGCCTGCTCCAAACGCGGATCGATGGACTCAAGAGAGAGGCGAATGGCGCGGACCATAAGCGGGAATGCCATAACCGCCGATGCGACAGCGGCGCCCTTCCACGTAAACGCGAGAGTGATCCCGAAGGCATCGAACAGCCACGCACCAACCGTCCCGTTGCGCCCAAGCGTGACCAGCAGCAGATAGCCGACGACGACCGGAGGAAGGATCAACGGCAGGTGCACCAAGCCGTTCAGCAGCTCCTTTCCTGGAAACCGGCAGCGGGCGAGTAGCCAGGCCACGAGGATCCCCAGCGG
>CAKZLS010000001.1 GCA_937127205.1 uncultured Rhodospirillales bacterium | reverse complement strand
ATTGAAAACAGGCCTCGGCGCGTGCTCATCGACGATTGCCGGCTGTGCGGGGTTGCGCTGCGAAAACCACTATGTCCCTGGTTAACGCGCTCAGCGCGTCGGTTCAGCACTTCAGTTTTGCGAGGTCTCCCAGGATCGCTTCGCGCGCTTCGGTCCAGTCATCCATCAGCGTTATCCATTCGCGGGCGGACCGGTTACCTTCTTTGTCGCCGAACAGATAAAGGTTCGCGACCGTGCCTTGCAGGATCTGCATGATGTGCAGCCGGTCGTCGACGAAGTGGGAGTATCGGGTAACGTCCCCTTTTCGGGAGTATCGGGTAACGTCCCCTTTTCGAGCGCGGAGTATCGAGTAACGTCCCCTTTTCTGCAAACTGGGTAACGTCCCCTTTTCTGCAAACTCAGGTCCGGCAAAGCGGCTATCGTGGCTTGCTTGCCGATGGCGGGCCTCTTATGCTCGACCTTTATCGCCCGGTCGACCGAGATCACCACCGAGATCACCGACGTGACCCCTGTCCAGAAAATCATGATGATGTTCCTGGCCGCCATTGCCGTTGGCGCGGTTTTGCTCTCCATGCCGGGCGTTGCGGTCAACGGCGCGATGTCCTGGGTGGACGCCGTTTTCATGGCCACGTCCGCAATGTGCGTCACCGGACTGGTCACCTTGGACATGGGCCGGGAGGTAACGACCGCCGGGCACGTGATCATCCTTTGTCTGATCCAACTCGGCGGCGTCGGCATCGTAACGGTCGCCACCTTGATCATCCTGGCGGGAAGACGGCTGTCCATCGAGCACGAGGACATGCTGATCTCGACGGTCGCTGTCGCGGGCTCGACCAGCGCGCGACGCGTTGCACTTTCCGTCGTGGGATACGCGCTGGCGTTGGAGGCCATCGGCGCAATTGCGCTGATCGCGGTCTTGCCGGGCGATCTCGACTGGGCGGACCGGATCTGGCAGTCGGTATTCCATGCCGTTTCGGCCTTCTGCAACGCCGGCTTCAGCTTGTTTTCGAACAACCTGCAGGGACTCAGGCACAATTTCGGGGTTAACATAGTGATCATGGTTTTGATCATCCTGGGCGGTTTCGGTTTCATCAACCTGCATGAGATCGTCGAGCGCATCCGGTCTGGTGCGTTCCACTGGTCCCGATTTTCGACGTTTCTCAAGATTTCCATCGTGATGACGCTCATTCTCAATGGTCTCGGCGCGCTCATTCTTCTGCTGGTGGAGGCGGGAAACGCATTTGGCGCGTTGCCGTGGAGCGAGAAAATTCTCGCGGCGGTTTTCCACGCGGTCGCGGCGAGGACGGCGGGATTCGAGACCGTGCCCATGGCGACCTTCACCAACTTTTCCCTGTTGATCCTTGTTCTGCTCATGTACATCGGTGGCGTCAGCGGTTCCTGCGCCGGGGGAATCAAGGTAGGGACGGTTGCCGCGCTTTTCGCGTCCTTCCGGGCGTTTGCGCGCAACGACCGCAATCCCGTGCTTTTTGGCCGCGGCCTTGCTTACGTCACGCAGCGAAAGGCGGCGGTCCTGGCCATGACGTCGGTTTTTACGATTTTCCTTGGCGTCGGCGCCGTCGATCTTTTTGACGACGGCCTCAGCCAGCATGCGACGTCCGCGAACAATCTCTCGGACTATATGTTCGAAGTCGTCTCCGCGGCGGGCACGGTGGGATTGTCCACCGGTATCACAGCGGGGCTTCCCGACGGGGCGAAACTCGTCCTTGTCGCGCTCATGTTTGTCGGCCGTCTCGGCCCGTTGCTGGTCATCGAGGCCTGGGCGACCAGTCAGAAACCCGAGCAGTTCACCAGTCCCGAGGAGGTATTACCGGTCGGATGAGCCTCAGATTGATCGTCCTCGGCATCAGCACCTTCGCGCGCTCGCTGATCGATTACGTCAACGCGAATGCGGATGCCGAGATCATCGCCGTCGACACCAACGAGCGCATCGTCAACGAGATCGTGGAGAAAGTCAGCCGTGGAATGATCGGCGACGCCACAAATATCGAACTTCTTAAGAAGCTCGGCGTCGACGATGCCGACCGGATCCTGGTGTCGGTGGCAAGCATCGAAGCCAGCCTGCTTGCGGTGCTCCATTTGCGCAACCTGAAGGCCAGCCACACGACCGTCGAGGCGATCAGCGAACCGCACCGTCAACTGCTCGAGCTATTGCAGGTCGACGAGATCATCTTTCCGGAAAAGCAAATGTCGGCTTTCTACGGGCTGCGGATGCTCCACCCGGGTTTCCGCGGCGCCCGCGCTCTGTGTACGGACAAAAGCCTCGTCGCCGCGTCGGATCTGGACGAACTCGCGGGCATGCCGTTAGGAGACATTGAGAAGAAGTATGAAATCGACGTTGTCTACATGGTCCGGACCGCCGACGACAGGGCGTTCAAGCCGAGCGCCGAAGAGACCGTGAACAGGGACGATCTGCTTGTGGTTGCCGGCACCAACGAGCAGCTCGACACATTCGAGCGCGCTCTCGGGGCTCCCGGCCCCTATGGCAAGCTCGTGCCCTGGTGGTAACGCCGTCGGTGGGCGGAGGGAGCCCTCTGTCCGTCATCGGCACCCTCGAAGAACCGCAACGCGTTTTCTGTCGCGATCAAGGCTGGCGCGACGATACCGGTCCGCTTGATCAAGCCCGCGAACTCAGGACCGTCAGAGGTAGATTCCACAGGGAAGCGCACCTTTGAGCGGGGCATGTCGGGGGTCCTGTAGTCTGGGAGTGAACAACCAAACCAGACAACCAGGAGGTCCCGGACTTTTCCCAGCGTCATCTTATACCTGGGATAGCGGCACTGGCCGCTCGCTTCTGCTTTGGGTCAGCGGTGACGGTCGACATCGCGCTGAGAGATGGTCCGCAGTTGAGGGTATTGCCGCTGTAGGCTGTGGCTGTGGCTGCCCCTGGTCCGGCAGGGGGAGGCTTGGCGAGTCGCCCGGGGGAATCTCACCCCTAGGCGCTCCCAGAACCGTGTCGGTACGAGATCCTTGATCTCGCTCTCGCCCGAACTTTCAAGCTGAGGGGTGCCGACGTTATGAGGCGTCCCTCTCAAGCGCCGTATTGGGCGACCGGTGTTTATCTGAATTGGGCAAGCCACTCGGTATTGTCCCTATCCACCCGTGCTTGAATCGCCTGCCATTCTGACAGAATCTCTGTCTTTGGGTCACTGCTTGCTTTCCGCTTAAACTCGCGAGGACTCCATGACAGATAAACCAAGGCATATATCCGTGGTTCATCATCGGTCTCGTAAATGACGGCGTCCGGATCGCGTCGCAATGCTATTGGGAAGACCTCCCGCTGGTACAGTGGGTGATTGGGACTAATCTGCTTGTGAAGCGCCTCGGTAAAGATGTCCGCCGTGTCAAGGTACGGCATCGTCCAAGGGTCGCGAATTTGAAGCGTGGAATCTGACATATGGTTAGGCTGCCTAACACTGATTAGATTGATCCGCATATAATGCAGATTACGGTTTCGGAGCTGCATAGCTCGCCGTGGGGACGGCGAATATGGGTGCAATGTCTCTACAGAATCCGTTACATGCGCCTCATGGCGCCTGTTATCACGGGTTATAATGCGGATCGGTATAGAACACTCTATGAAGCCGTCATAATCCGTCAATCAACCGGACTGTTTACGCCGGACGGACTGCGAAGAAGGCCGGGAACGTCGTTCCTGGGATAAAGCGACTGCCCCCCGACTTCGGCACCAGGTCATTTCCGGCGGTCGGTGCCTCGACCAGCAAGCGCCCGCACCTGAGGATCAA